>NZ_BAAAVI010000015.1:43702-147258 GCF_039534445.1 Streptosporangium fragile
CCGGATCGCCACCGCACCCCCGGCACCGGCCCCTTCACCCGCCCGGATCGCCACCCCGCCCCCGCCCCGGCCCCTTCTCCCGGGTCGCCACCCCGCACCCGGGCGACGTGGAAGGCCCCAAACGGTTGCGCGCCCCGAAGCCGAGGAGTATGAATAAGTTTTGAGTAGGTTTTCTCGGCAAGGGGAGTCACCATGGCAGACAGCTTGAACACCCGGCTCGCCGAGGGCGACGACGCGGCCCTGGCCGAGTGCTTCCGCGTCCACGGATCCCTGATCCGCTCCTACCTGCGGCGGTTCATCCCGACGCAGGATGTCGAAGACCTGCAGCAGATCGTGTTCGCCGAGATCTGGCGGTCGCGCCACCGCTTCGACCCGGCCCGCAGCCTCCCCGCGTGGATGCTCGGCATCGCGCACAAGCGCGCGGTCGACCACCTGCGGGTGCGCACGCCCCAGACGGTCCCGCTGGACGCGGTGGCCGACCCCGCCGGCTCCGACGGCCGGGAGGTCGGCGACGGGATGGCCGAGCGCGACCAGGTGCGGCGGGCGCTCGCCGAACTGCCCGAGGCGCAGCGACAGGCGATCGAGCTGGCCTACTACGGCGAGCTGACCCAGCGGGAGATCGCCGAGAAGCTCAGCGTCCCGCTCGGCACCGTCAAGGCGCGCACGGCCCGCGGCCTGCGCCGCCTGTCGCGCCTCCTCACCCCGGCCGCGGCATGAACGCCCAGGCGGTCAGGCCGGACGCCGACGGCACCCGCGACGTCCGCGATCCCCGCGACACCGGCGGCCGCGGGGACGGCGCCGACCGGACCGCGCGCCCGAGGGTCGCGGTGTCCGGCTGCCTGGTGGGCGATCTCGTCCGGTTCAACGGGGGCCACAGCCGCGACCGGTTCCTCAGCGGGGAGCTGGACCCGCACGTCGACTGGGTGCGCGTCTGCCCCGAGATGGAGATCGGCCTCGGCACGCCGCGCGAGACCCTCCGCCTGGAGCGCTCGCCCGACGGACCGCGACTGGTCACCAGGAAGACCCGGGCCGACCTCACCGCGCGGATGACGGCCCTGGCCGCCGAGCGGGCGAGCGGCCTCGACGTGGACGGATACGTCTTCAAGTCCAGGAGCCCCAGCTGCGGGGTGCACGGCATCCCGATCTACCAGGGCGACACGGCCGTCGACCGCAGGGGCAGGGGGGTGTTCGCGGCCGTGATCCTCGACGCGCACCCGCTGCTGCCCGTGGAGGACGAAGGGCGGCTGAACGACGCCCTGCTCCGCGAGACCTTCGTGGAACGGATCTTCGCCCACGCCCGGCTGCGGGCGCTGCTGCGGAGCGACTGGCGGGCCCGCGACCTCGTCGCCTTCCACGCCCGGCACAAGATGCAGCTGCTGGCCCACGACCCCGTCGCCTACCGGGAGGCCGGGCGGGTGGTGGCCCGGGCGGGCCTGCTCCCCCGTGACGAGGTGGCCACCCGGTACGCCCACGTGTTCGCCACGGCGCTCGCGGGCAAGGCCACCATCGGCCGCAACGTCAACGTCCTGCAGCACTGCGCGGGCATGATGCGCGACGCGCTCGACCCGGCCCGGCGGGCCGACCTGGCGGAGGTCATCGCCTCCTACCGGGCGGGCCTGGTCCCGCTCAGCGTGCCGGTGACCCTGCTCCGCCACCACGCCCGGGGCGAGGCCGCGGAGTACGTACGGGACCAGACCTACTTCTCGCCGTACCCCGAGGAGCTCAGGCTGCGCAACCACGTCCCCCGCTGAATCGCCGGCCGCGTCTTGGTAGGGTGACTCACCGCACAGCGACCGCGTCGACGGCCACGGCGCCGCACGGCCGCAGAGCGAACCGCCGCGATCGACGCCGGGCGGGGCCATGAGCAGGCCGGGCAGGCCTGATCAGGCTCCGCCGGGCGTCACGCCCCGGGACGGTCGAGCCGCACGACGGCGAGGGAGCGCGGCGGCAGCGACAGCTCCGCCCCGTCCAGCGTCGTCGCCGGATCGGAGGCGAGCAGGACGTGGCCGGGCGCGAGCGTCACCCTGATCGGGATCGGGCCGAGGTTGGCCGCCACCCGGAGCCCTCCCCGGTGCACCACCAGCCAGGACTCGCCGTGGTCCACCCGGACCCGGTCGAGCCTCGGGTCGGTCAGCTCGGGGTGGGCGCGGCGCAGCGCGATCAGGGCCCGGTACCAGTCGAGGTGGGCCCGGTGGGCATCGTCGTCCAGCTCGCTCCAGTCGAGCTTCGAGCGCAGGAACGTCAGCTCGTCCCCCGGGTCGGGGGCCTTCTCCGCCCAGTCGTCGTAGCCGAAGCCGACGAACTCCCGCCGCCGCCGGTCGGCCTCGCCCTCGCGCAGCTGCGGCTCGACGTGGTCGGTGAAGAACAGGAACGGGCTGCGCGTCCCCCACTCCTCCCCCATGAACAGCATGGGCGTGAACGGCGAGGTCAGCAGGAGCCCCGCGGCCAGCCGCAGCGCCTCGGGCGCCAGCCGGTCGCCCTCGGCCCGGTTGCCGACCTGGTCGTGGTTCTGGACGCAGCACACGAACCGGTAGCCGGGAACGTGCGCCGCCGGGCGTCCGTGGGAGCGCCCGCGAAAGGACGAGTAGGTGCCGTCGTGGTAGTAGGCCCGGGTCAGCACCTTGGGCAGGGCCCCGTGGAAGTCGTCGTAGTAGCCGTGCCGCTCGCCGCTCACCGCCACGTGCAGGGCGTGGTGGACGTCGTCGTTCCAGGCCGCCGCCAGTCCGTACCCGCCGGCCTCGCGGGGGGCCATCAGCCGGGGGTCGTTGAGGTCCGACTCGGCGATGAGGGTCAGCGGCCGGCCCACCGCCGCCGAGAGCGCGTCCGTCTCGGCGGCCAGCTCCTCCAGGAAGTGGACGGCCCGGCTGTCGTGCAGGGCGTGCACGGCGTCGAGCCGCAGGCCGTCGATGTGGTAGTCGCGCAGCCACTGCAGCGCGTTCCCGATGAAGTAACGGCGTACCTCGTCGGAGCCGGGCCCGTCGAGGTTGACGGCCTGGCCCCAGAAGGAGGAGGCGGTGGAGTGGAAGTACGGGCCGAACGGCGCCAGGAAGTTGCCCGACGGGCCGAGGTGGTTGTAGACGACGTCGAGGATCACCCCGAGCCCGTGCCGGTGGCAGGCGTCCACGAAGCGCTTGAGCCCGTCGGGACCGCCGTAGTTGTCGGTGACGGCCCACAGGTCCACGCCGTCGTAGCCCCAGTTGCGCCCACCGGGCACCGGGGGGACGGGCATGATCTCGACGAAGTCGACGCCGAGGGCGTCCAGGTGCTCCAGTTTGCCGATGGCCGCCTCGAAGGTGCCCTCCGGGGTGAAGGTGCCGATGTGCAGCTCGTAGATGATCGAGCCCGGCAGGTCCCGTCCCCGCCACAGGTCGTCGGTCCACTCGAACCGGTCGTGGTCGTAGACCCGGCTCGGCCCGAAGATCCCCTCCGGCTGCCAGCGGGTCCGCGGGTCCGGCAGCGGCTCGCCGCCGTCCAGCCGGAAGCGGTAGTCGGTGCCGTGCCCGGCCCCGGGCACCTCGGCCGACCACCACCCGCCCGGCCGGGCCGACATCGGGTGGCGGACCCCGCCGATCTCCACGTCGACCGTCGTCGCCCCCGGCGCCCAGACCTCGAACATCGGCTAGTCCCTTTCCAGAAGTGCGACAGGGTGAACGGCCAGCAGGTGGGCCAGCGGGATCCGGCCGGTGTGCTCGGCGCCGGTCAGCAGATCCCGCCACCTGCCGTGCGGCAGCGTGAACGTCCTGTTCCCCCAGCCGCCACGCCGCTGGAGGCCGACCGGGAGCCGGGTGGCCACCGCCACCGCCCGGTCGCCGCGGGCGAAGGCGACCGCGTGCTCGTCGGCCTCCAGCGGGAGGTACGGCGCCGCCGGGTCGAGCCGCCGGCGCAGGTTCAGCGCCCGGGTGGTGACCAGCAGCTTGGCGGCGTCCCACGACAGGCCACCCCCGGCGGCCGGGGAGCCGGCCCCCGCGCCGGCCCGCGCCTCGGTCTCGGCGAGCAGCCGGCGGCGCCGCGGGAAGTCCACCGGGCGGCGGTTGTCCGGATCGACCAGGGAGAAGTCGGTGGTCTCGTTGCCCCAGTACACGTCGGGCACGCCCGGCATCATCAGCTGCAGGAGCTTCTGGCCCAGCGAGTTGGACCGGGCGTACGGCTCGATCCTGGCGGCGAACTCCGCGATCGAGGTCCCGCACTCGCCGATGGCCCGCTCGACGAAGTCACGCAGGCCACGCTCGTAGGCGGGGTCGGGGGTGACCCAGGAGATCGAGGTCTTGGCCTCGCGGGCCGCCTTGAACAGGTAGTCGAAGAACCTGTCCGGGTCGATCGGCCAGGCGGCCATGAGGTTCTGCCAGGCCAGGTAGTCGAGCGCCGGGTCGAAGGAGACCTTCGACGACCACTCGCCGACCGCCGCCGCCCACTCCCCGGGCAGCTCCGACAGCACGGCCAGCCGGGCCCGCACGTCCTCGGAGCGCTTGGTGTCGTGCGTGGACAGGGTCGTCATCGTGCTCGGCGACATCTCCCGGCAGGACGCGTGGAACTCCGCCACCGGCAGGCCGAACCGGTCCGGCTCGCCGCCCACCTCGTTCAGGCACGACAGCGGGTACCACCGGTACAGGGCGGTGTCCTCCACCCCCTTGGCCATCACCGGGCCGCAGGTCTGCTGGAAGCGGGTGACCGCGTCCGCGGGGCCGGTCAGCACCCGCTGGACGACCTCCCCGACCGGCGCCCCCTCGGGCAGCCGCTCCGCGGCGACCCGGCCCGCCTCCTCGACGATCCGGGCCGACTCCTCGGGCACCGGCTCCCCCGGTACCACGTAGGCCCGGTAGACCGGCATCGCGGCGAGCAGCTCCACCAGCGTCTGGCGGTCGGAGCCGACGGACGCGTGCAGCCGGTCGATCTCGGCGCCGAAGAACAGGGCGAGAACCTCCGCCTTGGACTCGCGGACCACGGTGGCGTAGTCGTGCGGCACGCCGGTGTGCGTGGCGAACAGCTCCAGCAGCGGCCGCTCGCCGGCCGGGTCGACGAACAGCCGGGTGATCCGGTTGAGCACCTCGTAGCCGGTGGTGCCGTCGCAGTCCCAGTCGGCGGGCAGCCGCTCGTCGCCGACGAGGATCTTCTCCGCCACGATCCACACGCCCGACGCCTCGCGGAGCCGGGCCAGGTAGCCGCGCGGCTCGGCGAGCCCGTCGGGGTGGTCCACCCGCAGGCCGTGGACGACCCCCTCCTCCACGAGGGAGAGGATGACGGCGTGGGTGGCGTCGAACACCTCCGGGTCCTCCACCCGGAGCCCGATCAGCGAGGACACGTCGAAGAACCGCCGGTAGCCGGGCCCCCGGCGCCAGTCGACCAGCCGGTAGTGGGTGTCGGGCAGCGGGAACTCGTGGTCGTAGTAGCGCAGCACGTCGCCGTCCGGCACCGGCTCGCCGCCGCCGAGCACCGGCATGTCCACCTTGCCGCCGCCGCCGGCCCAGTCGATGTCGAACCACCGCGCGTACGGCGACGCCGGGCCGTCCTTGAGCACCGACCAGAGCTGCGCGTTGCCCGACTCCGGAACCGGGATCGTCATGTGGTTGGGCACGATGTCGACGACGACGCCGATGCCGTGCTCGGCCAGCGTCGCCGAGAGCGCCCGCAGCCCCTCGATCCCGCCGAACTCCGCGCGGACCCGCGAGTGGTCGACCACGTCGTAGCCGTGCCGCGACTCCGGCACCGCCTGCAGGATCGGCGACAGGTAGACGTGGCTCACCCCCAGGTCCCGCAGGTACGGGGCGAGCTCGGCCACCCGGTCGAAGCCGAAGTCGGGGGTGAGCTGGAAGCGGTAGGTCGACAGCGGCGCCGGGTACCGCAGGGGCGAGGGGGAAGCGGACTCAGACACGGCGCAGCACCCTCACCGAACGGCCGACCACCGGCACGCTCTCCCCCGCCCGGCAGACCCGGCTCTCCACCGTGATCGGCATGGCGGTGTCGATCTCCGTCAGCCACATCTCGCCGTAGTCCTTCGGCAGCGTGAACTTGATGACGTCGTGGTGGGCGTTGAACAGCAGCAGGAACGAGTCATCGGTGATCTTCCGGCCACGGCGGTCGGGCTCGGTGATGGCCTCGCCGTTCAGGAAGACGGCCAGCGACTTGGCATACCCCACGTTCCAGTCCGCGTCGGTCATCTGCTCCCCCTTCGGCGTGAGCCAGGCGATGTCGCTGAGGTTGTCCCCCGAGCCGCGCACCGGCCGCCCGTAGAAGAAACGGCGCCGCCGGAAGACCGGGTGGTCGGCGCGGAGCTTGGCCAGGCGCCGGGTGAACTCCAGCAGCAGCCAGTTCTCCCGGACGTCGGACCAGTCCACCCAGCTCAGCTCGTTGTCCTGGCAGTACACGTTGTTGTTGCCCCGCTGGGTGCGGCCCAACTCGTCGCCGTGGGAGATCATCGGCACGCCCTGGGACAGGAACAACGTGGTCAGGAAGTTGCGCTTCTGCTGCTCGCGCAGCGACTCGACGGCCAGCGTGGCGGGCCCCTCCGCGCCGCAGTTCCAGGAGCGGTTGTCGTCGGTGCCGTCCCGGTTGTTCTCGCCGTTGGCCTCGTTGTGCTTGCTGTTGTAGGAGACGAGATCCTGGAGCGTGAACCCGTCGTGGCAGGTGACGAAGTTGATGGAGGCGGCCGGGCGGCGGCTGTCGTCCTGGTAGAGGTCGCTGGAGCCGGTGAGCCGGGAGGCGAACTCGGGCAGCGCGGCGGGCTCGCCCCGCCACAGGTCGCGGATCGTGTCGCGGTACCTGCCGTTCCACTCGGTCCACCGGGCCGGGAAGTTGCCGACCTGGTAGCCGCCGGGGCCGACGTCCCACGGCTCGGCGATCAGCTTGACCTGCGACAGCACCGGGTCCTGCTGGACCAGGTCGAAGAAGGCGCTCAGCCGGTCGACCTCGTGCAGCTCGCGCGCCAGCGTCGCGGCCAGGTCGAACCTGAACCCGTCGACGTGCATCTCCATGACCCAGTAGCGGAGCGAGTCCATGATCATCTGAAGCACGTGCGGGGAGCGCATGAACAGGCTGTTGCCGGTGCCCGTGGTGTCCATGTAGTAGCGCCGGTCGTTCTCGACCAGGCGGTAGTACGCCTGGTTGTCGATGCCGCGCATGCTCAGCGTCGGGCCCAGGTGGTTGCCCTCGGCGGTGTGGTTGTAGACCACGTCGAGGATGACCTCGATGTTCGCCTCGTGCAGCGCCTTGACCATGGCCTTGAACTCCAGCACCTGGCCGCCGCGCTGGCCGGTGCTCGAATAGGCGTTGTGCGGGGCGAAGAACCCGATGCTGTTGTATCCCCAGTAGTTCGTCAGTCCCCGCTCGGTGAGGACGTGGTCGGTGACGAACTGGTGCACCGGCATGAGCTCGATGGCCGTCACCCCGAGGGCCGTGAGGTGATCGATGATCTCCGGGTGCCCGATCGCCGCGTAGGTGCCGCGGATCCGCTCGGGAATCTTCGGATGGTTGACGGTCAGGCCCTTGACGTGCGCCTCGTAGATCACCGTGTTGTGGTACGGCGTGGCGGGCGGACGGTCGTGCCCCCAGCCGAAGAACGGGTTGGTCACGATGGAGCGGGGCACGAACGCGGCCGAGTCGGCGTCGTTGCGGCTGTCCGGCTGGCCGAAGCGGTAGCCGTACACCGCCTCGTCCCACTTCACGTCCCCCTCGATCGCCTTGGCGTAGGGGTCGAGCAGGAGCTTGGCGGGGTTGCACCGCAGCCCCCGCGGCGGGTCGTACGGGCCGTGCACGCGGTAGCCGTAGCGCTGCCCGGGACCGACCCCGGGCAGGTAGCCATGCCAGACGAACCCCTCGCACTCGGTGAGGGTGACCCTGGTCTCCTTGTCGTCCTCGTCGAACAGGCACAGCTCGACGCGTTCAGCGGCCTCGGTGTAGAGCGCGAAGTTGGTTCCCGCGCCGTCGTAGGTGGCCCCCAGCGGGTAGGGATCCCCCGGCCAGATCTCGATCATTGCACCGCCCTTCAGCGGTGGACAAATATGCCCGATGTTTTCCTGGTCATGCACACACTCCACGTGGCGCTTCGGTGAATTCGGACCAGGTGAATGCCGGGAGTTGACCGGGGCCCGCGGGTCAGCCCGCGCCGCCGTCCCGGCCCCCGGGCCCGCGGGTCAGCCCGCGCCGCCGTCCCGGAGCCGTTCCGCCAGCGCGCGGAGGGCCGGGTCGTACACGCGCGTCCCCGCCCGGCCGGCGAACTCCTCGGCCGCCCGCAGGTGGGCCGCCGCCCGGTCCCGGTCGCCGCCGAGCAGGGCCAGCCGCGCCAGGCACAGGTCCGTCAGCGACCAGCCCAGCAGCCGGCCCGCGTTCGGGGTGAGCCCGGCGTACAGGGTCTTCCCCGCGGCCTTGTCGCCGAGCGCGGCGCAGATCTCGCTGACGGCGTCCGGCATGAACCGGTACGCCAGGTCCGGGATGATCGGCGCGAAGTCGTCGCCGGCGAGCTCGGCGAAGACCGCCCGCACCTCGCCCGCCCTGCCCAGGTCGAGCAGGGCCAGGCAGCGCAGGATCCGCCAGGGCCGCTGGCCGGGGCGGTGGGCGAGCATCTCCTCGGCCAGCGTGAGCGCCTCGCCCGCCCTGCCGTCCGCCCGCAACCGCAGGAAGCGGAACGTCTCACGTCGCAACCGGGCGTCTCCCCGGCCCAGGACCCCCTCCGGGTAGGCCGCGGCGGACTCGTCGGCCGCGGTGAGCGCGTCGGCGAAACGCCCGGTCAGGTAGGCGTGGACCGCGGCCTGCCAGGCGGCCAGGCTGACCAGCGAGGGGAGCCGGAGCCGCTCGGCGGTCGCGCGAAGCCAGGCCAGCAGCTCCGCGGCGCGCCCGGCGGCGCCCTGGGCGCTCAGCTCGACGTACTCGTTCTCCCTGCCGATCCACTCGGTGGCCAGGTCGCCGGTGCGGCGGCCGATCTCCACGATCTCGTCGACCACCGCGCGCCTGCGGGCGTGGTCGTGGTCGGACCGCAGCAGGATCTCCTGGACGATGAGCGCCCTGGACAGGGTCCGGTCGTCGCCGGTCCGGCGGGCCAGCCGCACCGCCTCCGCCGCCATCTCCACGCTGCGCCCGACGGGCCGGCCGGTCGAGCCGGTCAGCGCGGCGGCGGCGAGCAACCGGGCCCGCCACGGCGAGTCCTCGGCCAGGTCCGAGGCGAGCACCCGGCCGATGCGCTCGGCCAGCCGGTCGATGCCGGTCATCTCCTCGTACATGGCCAGGTGGATCGGGTCGGAGAAGCCCAGCACCGCCCTCGCCAGCCGGCTGTCGTCGCCGAGTTCCTCGGCGATCCCCGCGGCGGCCTCCAAACAGGCGTGGGCCGCGAGGCTCATCCCCGCCGCCGCCTGCGCCTCGGCCAGGTCGAGAAGGAGATCGCAGCGGAGCGCGTCGTCCGACCGGGGCAGCCGGTCGAGCAGGGCGAGCGCCCTCTCCAGGTTCTCCACCGCGTCCTCGGGGGCGAACTGCGCCATCGCCTGGGCCGCCGCGCGCCGGGTGTAGCCGATGGCCTTGCCCGTCGTCCGGGGGTTCGGCAGGCCCTCGCGGTAGTGGTGAGCGATCTCGGTCAGGCGCGTCCCGGTCCGCTCCTCCAGCACCTCGGCGACCCGTACGTGCAGCCGTCTGCGCCGCAGCGGCGGCAGCGCCTCACGCAGCACGTCGCGGACGATGTCGTGGACGAAGCGGCAGGTCGATCCGGCGCCCTCGGCCAGCAGCCGCGCCCCCACCGCGGCGTCGAGGATGTCGAGCACCCGTTCCTCGGGCAGTCCCACCACGCGGAGGAGGATGCCGGTGTCGGCGTCGCGGCCCAGCAGCGCCGCGACGGTCAGCACCTCCTCGGTGTCCGGTGGCAGGCCCGCCATCCGGCCCCGCACGACGTCGGACAGCGCTTCGGGGGTCTCGCCGAGCTGCAGCACCTCACCCAGGAAGAACGGGTTGCCCGCGGTCAGCCTGCTCATCTCCGCGGCCCGGCCGGGGTCGGCGCCCGCCCGCCCCAGGTACTCGCGGATCTCCTCCTCGGCCAGCCCGCGCAGCGGGAGCCGCCGCACGTGCGGCAGCCGCACCAGCGCGCCGAGGGCGTGCTCCAGCGCCCCGCCCCGCCGCACGTCGGTGTCCCGGTACGTCGCGATCACCGTCAGCTCCGGGCAGAGCCGGGTGGCGGCCAGGAACTCCAGCAGCCGCAGCGAGGAGGTGTCCGCCCACTGCAGGTCGTCGAGCACGACCACGACCCGCCCGTGCTCGTTGAGCAGCCGGGCGAACGCCTCGTACAGCTCGAACTGCCCGGCTCCGGCCCCGGCCAGCTGGGCCAGCTCGCCGTCCCTGCCGACCAGGTCCTGCACGGCCTGCGTCCACGGCCAGAAGGGAGGCGCGCCGGCACCGTCCCAGCAGCGCCCCCACACCACCCGGTGGCCTCGCGACCGCGCGACCCGGGCCGCGTGCTCGGCCAGGCTCGTCTTGCCGATGCCGGGCTCACCGGCGAGCAGCACCACCCGGTGTCCGTCGCCGGCGACGGCCGTCTCCAGCGCCTCGGTCTCGGCCCGGCGGCCCACCAGCGGGGCGGCCTCCCGCGCCCCGGCCTCCGCCTGGAGCCTGGGCGTCAGCGCGGGATCCTGGGCGAGGATGCGCCGCTCCATCTCCCGGGACCGGGGGTCGGGGTCCAGCCCCAGCTCCTCCACCAGCCGCCTGCGCCCCTCGGCGAGCACGCCGAGCGCGTCGGCCTGCCGCCCGGCCTGGTAGAGCGCGTGGGCGGCGAGCACGCGCAACCGCTCCCGGAAGGGGTGCGCGCCGACGAGCCGGGTCAGCCCGCCCGTCAGCGCGGCGCCCCGGCCGAGCGCGAGGTCGGCCGCGGCCAGGTCCTCCTCCAGCGTCAGCCGGAACTCGGCCAGGTGCGCGGCCTCCTCCTCCGCCCAGGCGGTCTGCGCGAAGTCCGTCAGCGGCTCCCCGCGCCATTCCCGGAGTGCCAGCCGCAGCTCCCGGCCCGCTCCCCCGTGGTCGCCCGCCGCCGCCAGGCGCCTGCCCTCGGCCGCGTGCGCCCGCGCCCGGCCCAGGTCGACCGCGGTCTCCGCGACGTCCAGGGCGTAGCCGCCGGGCCCGCCGATCAGGATCGTCGGGGGCGCGCTCCGCCGCCTGCCGGGCTCGAAGACGCGGCGGAGCTTGGAAATGTACGCCTGGACGGTGTTCAGCGCCCCGGGAGGGGCCTCGTCCCCCCAGAGCGCGTCGATCATCCTGCTCGGGGCGACCGGCCGCGGGGCGGCGAGGATGCACAGGGACAGCACCACCCGCTGCTGGTAAGGGCCGACGTCCAGCACCGTCCCGTCCCCGGCGATGACTCCGACCGGCCCCAGCACACGAAAGTCCATCCGGCCACCTCGCTCGCGAATCTGGCCGATAGTAACCCCTCGCCCTCACCACCGCGGTCTTCGCGCCCGCAGCGCGGCCCCCGCGCCCCCGCCGCGGGTCTCCCCCGCCGCGGGCCCGAGCCCTCACCTCGGGGTTGAGAGGCCCCCGTCAGGGCACGACTTCCCTCCGCCCCGACGTGCGCCGATGACAACTGCCGCCTTCTTCGATCACCAAGCGATTCATCGCCGATTCGTATTAAATATAGAAAAATATGCCTTTTATAGGCATTTGAGTATTTTTTCGGCTTTCCAGGGGCGCGGGTGGTCACACGGCAGACGTTTGAGCCCGGACACCCGGGTAGTGCCAGCGTTCTCACGAGGGGAGAACGCATGCGATGAGTGGATTCAAGAAGTTCCTGCTGAGAGGAAACCTCGTCGAACTCGCCGTGGCGGTCGTCGTCGGGGCGACATTCAGCGGCCTCGTTCAGGCCCTGGTCAAAGACCTCATCACACCGCTGTTAGCGGCGGTCACCGGAGGTGGCGGGCCGGATTTCTCCCAGTACGCGTTCACCGTCAACGGCGCCGAATTCAAGTACGGCGACTTCGTCAACCACCTGATCAGCTTCGTGATCATCGCCTCCGTCGTCTACTGGCTGGTCGTGATGCCGATGACCCGCCTCATCGCCTTCTTCGACAGGGACAAGAAGGCCACCGAGAAGGAATGCCCGGAGTGCCTGAGCGACATCCCCGTCGACGCCCGGCGCTGCGCGTTCTGCACCGCGGAACTGTCCCGGGTCCCGGCCGGCGAGAAACCGCCCGCGTGACCGCCGGACGGAGACGGACAGAGAGACGGATGGCGCGGAACCCGTCGGCGCGCTCACCCGGCGGCCGTCACGACTCCGGAAGACGGACCCGCCTGCCCGCCGGGCGCCCCGGCGTGAACCACGCCCCCGCCGGCCGCTCGGGCGAAGGCCCGGCCCGGTCGGGCCGGGCCTTCTCGTGAGAGGTCAGCTCCGGGACTGCCAGGGGGGATTCGGGAAGTTGGACTGCCCGCCGGGCCGGGTCGGCGGCTGCGAGTTGTTCCAGGTGGGAAAGGACGGAGGGGCGGGGAAGGAACTCAGGGCCGCCTGGGTCCGGCGGAGCCTCCGGCGGCGGGCGGTGGAGACCCCGATGCTCAGGGCCACCATGGCGAACAGGAGCGATCCGCCGACGACGCCGAACATGAGGGGGCTCATCAGGGTCTCGCCGCTGGAGACCGGGACGGTGTTCGGGGAGACGGGGTCGTCGTCGGCGGCCGGGGTCCTCGCCGGGTCGTCCGCAGGGGCGGCGGAGGCCCCGGCGTCGGCCTGGGCCGTGTCACCCCCCGACGTCGTGTCACCCCCCGAACCGGCGGTGGGGTCAGCCGCGCCCGTGGGGGCGGCCGTCCCGGAGGGGGCCAGGGGGGCGCCGACTGCCGACAGGCCGGAGGCCGGGGCACTCGAGGGCAGGACCGTGGGCGAAGGCAGACCCGCGGCCGAGGGCGCCGCCGTCGCGGCGGTCCCGGGAGCGGGGGACTGGGTCCCGACGGCCCCCGGAACGGGGGCCTGGGAGGGCGGGGTGCGGTCGCGACCCGCGGCGATGGCCTCCTGGCTGTCGGCGATGTACTGGGCCACGTACGGGTGGGCCGGGTAGAGCGTGGCGACCTGCCGGAAACCCGCGAGCGCCGCGGTGTGGCGGTCGGCGAAGAAGTCGTCCAGGGCGCGGTCGTAGATGACGGTCGTCGGGGACGGAGCCGCGACGACCTGCTGGGCGGCGAGGAACTCGCGCAGCACGCCGACCGGCAGGATCCAGCTCTGGTTCTCCTGGGACTCGCCGAGGTCGCTGAGGAGCCCGCCGACGAGGATGCCGATCGCCTTCCCGTCGGCGTTGAAGACCGGCCCGCCGGAGTTGCCGCCATACGAGGGGGCCTGGGCCTGGATGTATGGCACGCCCTGGTCGGTCTCCCGGCGGGCGTTGAACGCGCCCTCGGTCAGCGCCGGGTACAGCTTCGTCTCCAGGCTGACGAACGTGGCGTTCGTCACCAGCCCGGGGAAGCCGTTGACATACAGCACGTCCCCGACCTGCGCGTCCCCGTCGGTGCCGAGGGTGATGACGGGCAGGTTGCGCGCGCCGTCGAGCTTGAGCAGCGCGTGGTCCTTGCCGGGGTAGACCGTCCCCTTGGCGACGAGCCTGATGGGCAGGCGCTTGGCGGTCCGATCCATCCCGCCGCCGGGCAGCGCGAAGATCACGTCAAGCGACTGCTTCAGGTTCTTGACCTCCATGTGCTTGGTGTTGAAGGTCGTGTAGACCTTCTGGACGAGCTCGGTGAGCTCCTTGTCGGGCTCGACCGAGCCCATGAGCTGCTTGAGCAGGGCCTTGACGTCTCTGGCGTTGACGTCGGTGAGCGACTGGGCGGCGAAGTACGCGCGCAGCTCGGCGTCGGTCGTGTCGACGCAGTGCGCCGCGGTGACCATGTAACCGTCGGGGGTGATCCACCAGCCGGTGCACCAGCTGCCGGCCGTGGCCTCGACCGAGCGGACCGGCTTGGCGACGCTCAGGTAGCGGTCGACGTCCGCGGCGACCTGCTGGAACACCCACTTGACCATGCTCCGCCGGTCGCTGGGGATGCGGCCCTTCCGGGCGTGCTTGGCCGCCTTGTCGTACAGGGCGGTGAATGCCTTGCGGGTGCCGGCGGTCGGCACCGTCACCGTGGCCGTGTAGTCGAGGCTGAGCAGGTGCACCGCCGGGTGCGTCCTGGCCGCGAGCTTGGTGCCCACCGCGATGTCGCGCGTCTCGTCCGGCTTGCCCGGGTCGGCCCACGCTCCCCCGAGCGAGCCCATGACCAGGGTGGCCGCGACCCCCGCCGCGACGGCCGCTCTCCGCGCCAGGCGCGCCAGGCCGGGCAGCCGCCCCTGGCGCGCCGAATCCGGTGAACGCCCCGAACGTGCCAGACCCGCCGGATGCTCCGAGCGCACCGGCCGCCGCGTCCGTGTCACTCCCCCCGACCGCGCCGGCCGTTCCCATGGTCCACGCATTGTCACCACCCCGTCCTTGGCAGGCCCTCCTTACGAGGACGCCCCACGACGGGAGTGTGCGCCGCCGCACTTGTCTGTGACTTGGAAATCATTAGAGACCGCTCTGACGCTGGAACACCGGGACCTTCCGCCCGTGGTGGTCGAACCCCTCCAGGACCACGGCGGAGGCGGGCGCGGAGCCGCCCACCGGGCCGGCGACGGCGACGAGCGGGCCCGGTGCCAGACGACCGGTGACGCCCGCGCCCGTCACCCGGATGCGGGTCACGCGACGGCTCCCCGCGGCCAGGTAGCGCCAGCGGCCTGACGGGCCCCGCCACCAGGTGCCGGAGACCAGGTCGCGCCGGAGGCGGCTGCAGTCCCAGGTGTCGTCGGCCCCGCCGGTGGGCAGCGCGGTGGTACCGCGGCGGGTCGTGACGAACAGCACGGCCCGGGAGGCACTGGTGCCGTCGGCGTAGGTGAAGCGCGCGCACATCCAGCGCCCCCTGGCGCCCTCGGGCAGGGCTCCGGCCCAGAACTCCCAGGCCGTGGCCGCGTGGACCTCGGTACGCGGGCGCCGGAGCGCGCACCCCAGGTGGGCCCAGCCCGCGAAGCCCGCGGTCGTCGCGTCAAGGTGGTGCGGGCCGGCGCGGCGGACCGGAGCGGGCGGCGGGGGCTCGTAACGGATGACGCCCAGGGCGAGGGAGCCGAGGTCGACCACGGTGTACGGCCTGCCCTGCGCGACGGCGGGCGCCCGGAGCCTCAGCACCGGGCCGCGCCAGCAGCCCGGTGTGGCGGAGGCCGGGACGGAGGAGGTCACCCCGTCCTTGACCCGGATCCGCCGCCACGACGGGGAGGAGTGGCCCAGCGGGGCGGAGGAGACCTCCTCGACCCAGGGTGGGAGAAGGTAGCGGGCGCCGGCGGGCGAGGTGCGGAGCTTCAGCGGGGCCGCGGCGTCGGCCACCGTCTTCGGCTCGGGGAAGGCCTCCAGGGAGCGCACGCCGCCGGACTCGGTGTATCGGGCGACCCTGCCGGGATCGCGCAGCAGCACGACGCGGACACCGTCGACCTCCCCGGCGTACAGGAGCTGGATGTCGGCGGCCGGCATCCCGGCCGGGGCCCGGTGCAGGTGCCGGGTCCGCAGCGGGCCCGGCGCGGCCCAGGCGCGCAGCGCCCGGTCGAGCAGTGGCCGGTCACCGCGCAGCCCGCCGCGGGCCTCCCAGGCCGCCAGGTCCAGCTGGGTGGTGGCGCGCCAGGTGCCGGGCGGCACGCTCCGGATGTGGGGCGGCCGCGCCGGTGCGGCCGCGCCGGACGCCTCGCCGCCGGCGGGCCGGGAACCGCCGTGCAGGCCGAGCGCGTGCCACCCTCCGGTGAGGAGCGCCAGGCAGGCGGCCCCGACCAGCAGGGGACGCGGGCGGACGGCCGTGAGGCGGCCGTAGACGCGCGCGACGGTGGGGTCGGCGGAGGGGGCGCCGTACCCGCCGAACCTCTCCTCGACCGCGGCGAGCGCGGCGACCGCGGCCACGGCCTCGCCGACACCCCCCTCGGCCAGTACCTCGCGGACGTCCTCCGGGGCGAGCCCCGTCAGCCGGGAGAGAGCGTAGGCGGCACGGGCGGGGGCGGGCAGCCGGTCGAGGGCGGCGCCGAAGGCGGGGTCGCCGCCGCGGACGGCGGCGGGGATGACCTCGATCCGGGTGCCCGGGACCGGCAGGTGCCAGGGCCGGTGGCGCAGGGCGCGACGCAGCACCTCCCGCCGGAGCCCGTCGAGGCCGTCGCCGTCTTCGCCCCTCCCGGTGTCGCCGCTGCCACCGGCGCCGACGCCACCGCTGCCGGCCAGCATGGCTCTGGTGACCATGCGGTGCGCGAGAGCCATGCGGCGCTCGTCGTGGCCGCGCGGAGGCAGCGCGAGGTAGGCGAGCCAGACGAGGTCCCGGTACGGTCGGGCGAGGGCGGGATTGCCCCTGATGGACCGCGGCACGACACCCCTCCAGTCCGATCACTTCGGGTAATCGACACGACACGCTTCGCGAATGGTAGAACCGCGAAGCCGTCGGAGAGCGGCGATGTTGGGAAAGCGTCCATTTAGCCCAGAAAATCACCCACAGGACGATGAGACCGTGAACTTCGAACTGGCCGTCTGGCACGAGCCCGAGCCGATCACCAAGGAACACGCGGAGAACGTCTACCGGGCGCTCCGCCGTGGAGAGGCGGATGCCGCGGCGGCGCACCCGGGGGTGGCGGCGTTCGTGGCGCGGCTGCCCGAGGCCGAGCGGCCCTCCCCCGCCCACGCCGTGGTCGCCGTGGCGCCGGAGCGGGCCGACGAGGTGGCCGGCGTGGTCTTCGCGCTGGCCCGGGAGTGCGGGCTGGTCTGCTACGACCCGCAGCGCCGGCTGGTGCACAACCTCGGGCCCACCGGGGCCTACCCCGGGATGCAGATGCACACGGGCGACGGAATGATGCTGGCCGACCCCGACCTGCGGCTCGTCTCCGACGCGCTGGCCACCATGTCCCCGGACAACCCGTTCACCGCGCTGGTCGTCTTCGGCGAGCACTTCGTCCAGGCTTCCCCCGAGCCCGGGGGCTACGAGCTGGAGTACAAGGACAGCCGGCGGAACCAGATGTTCCGCACGCACGTGCCCGGCCTGGAGGCGGTCCGGGAGGCCTTCGCCGAGTACGCCACCGGTGGGCGCGGCTTCCTGGACCGCCACGAGTGGCAGCGGGTCTGAGCCTTCGCCACCCTGGGCTTCGACGGCCCGGACCGCCGGCCGGGCCCGGCGTTCTCGCCGGAGAACACGACCGGTCGCCCCTCCGGACGCCGGCCGGAACGGACCCGGCCGGCGGTCCGGCCGGGTAAAGCGCTCCGCGGGCGACCGGCCGCCGGGGATCCGGCGGGGCCCGCCGGTCACTCGCCGGGGAAGCGGACCCCCACCTGGGCGCGGACCTCGTCCATGATGCCCATCACGTCGAGGGTGGCCTCCCAGGGCACCAGCGGGCTCTCGATCGAGCCCTCACGCAGGCAGCGCATGGCCTCGACCGCCTCGTGCAGCATGCCGGTCCCCTCGTAGGGGACGTGGAAGGTCTCGGGCTCGCCCTCCGTGCGGTGCAGGGTGAAGGTGTCGGGGCGGAAGAACAGGTGCGGCAGCTCGATCCGGCCGAGCGGGCCGGAGATCGACGCGGTGACCGGGCTGTGGGTGGCGAGACCGCAGGAGAGCAGCGCGACCGCTCCCCGGTCGTAGCCGAGCAGCACGCCGGTGTTGTCGTCCACACCCTCGGGGGTCAGCCGCGCCCACGACTGCACCCGGTCCGGGGCGCCCAGGAACAGGTGGGCGAACGAGATCGGGTAGACGCCCAGGTCGAGCAGGGAGCCGCCGCCCAGCTCCGGGTTGCGGAGCCGGTGGTCGGGCCCGACGGAGACGGAGATGCCGAAGTCGGCGTGGACGGTGTTGACCGGGCCGATCGCACCGCCCTCGACCAGTTCGACGATCTTGCGGATGGCCGGGATGCACCGCGTCCACATGGCCTCCATCAGGAACAGGTTCCGCTCCCGCGCGAGGTCGACCAGTTTGGCGGCCTCGGCCCGGTTGAGCGTGAACGCCTTCTCGCAGAGCACGGCCTTGCCCGCGTTCAGGCAGGTCTGCACGGCGTCGTAGTGGGCGTTCTGGGTGTTGGCGACGTAGACGATGTCCACGTCGGGATCGGCGGCCAGCTCGGCCCAGCTGCCGTGGGCCCGGGGGATGCCGTGGCGGTCGGCGAAGGCCCGCGCCGACTCCGTCGACCTGGATCCGACCGCGACCACCTCGGCGTCCGGCAGGCGCTTCAGGTCCTCGGTGAAGGTGGCGGCGATCCCACCGGTCGCCAGAATTCCCCACTTAATCGCACTCATAAGGACACATCTCACCATGAACCGGTCGTCCGGAAGCGCCGAATGCCCCGTATCGGGCCGCGTCCGGCCGTCCGGCGCGGCCCCACCCGGGGTGACCGAGGTTCCCGCGCCCGGCGGTCAGCCGCGCGTGTCGGCGAGCAGGGCGTGCAGCACGAGACCGGGGTGGTCGCGCATCACGCCGCGCATGCGCCACTCGTCGGTGAACAGCGCGAGCAGCGCCCCGTCCTGCGAACGGGTGAAGACCTCCACCCCACGCTGGCGGGCCAGGATCGGCGCCGACTCGGCGTCGGTGAGCCTGGCGATGCCGAAGTCGAGCCGGTCCATCGTGATCTCGGTGCTGAACTCGGCGGCCATGCGGTGCTTGACCACGTCGAACTGCATCGGTCCCACCGCGGCGAGCACCGGCGCCTGGTCGCCTCGGACGTCGGAGCGGAGCACCTGCACCACACCCTCGGCGTCGAGCTGCTCGATGCCCTTGCGGAACTGCTTGGACCGGCTGGAGTCGCGGACGCGGGCGACGGAGAAGTGCTCCGGGGCGAAGCTCGGGATCTTCGGGAACTCGACGGGCGAGCCGTCGTAGAGCGTGTCACCGGGACGCAGGGCGCTGGCGTTGACCAGGCCGACGACGTCGCCCGGGTAGGCCTCGTCGATCGTGGCGCGCTCCTGGCCGAAGACCGACTGGGCGTACTTGGTCGCGAACGGCCGGGCGGTGGCCGCGTGGGTCAGCACCATGCCGCGCTCGAACCTGCCGGAGCAGACGCGGACGAACGCGATGCGGTCGCGGTGCGCGGGGTCCATGTTGGCCTGCACCTTGAAGACCAGCCCGGAGAACGGCTCCTCCAGCGGTCGCGGGTCGCCGTCCGCGTCGGGGCGGGGCGCCGGGGAGGGGGCGATGTCGACCATGGCGTCCAGCAGACGGCCGACACCGAAGTTGGACAACGCGGCCCCGAACAGCACGGGGGTCGCCTCGTGCGCCTCGAACGCCTTCTGGTCGTGGTCGGCGCCGATCGCGGAGAGCAGGTCGATCTCGTCCTTGGCCCGCTCCCAGTCGCCGCCGAGCTCGGTCAGGGCCCGCTCGGGGGTGAGCTCGGTCTCGATGGCCTTGGTGGCCCCTCCCGGGGTGCGGGTGTAGCGGACGATCCGGTCGGCCACCCGGTCGGCCACGCCGTGGAAGAAGCCGCCGGTCCCGATCGGCCAGGTGATCGGCGTGGGCTTCAGGCCGGTCTTCTCCTCGATCTCGTCCAGCAGTTCCAGCGCCTCGCGACCGGGCCGGTCCCACTTGTTGACGAAGGTGATGACGGGGATGCGGCGGTGCCGGCAGACCTCGAACAGCTTCAGGGTCTGCGGCTCCATGCCCTTGGCCGCGTCGAGCAACATGACCGCGCAGTCGACGGCGGCCAGCACCCGGTAGGTGTCCTCGGAGAAGTCGGCGTGACCGGGGGTGTCGACGAGGTTGAAGACGTGGTCGCGGTACTCGAAGCGGAGCGCGGCGGAGGTGATGGAGATTCCCCGGGCCTTCTCCATCTCCATCCAGTCGGAGGTCACGCCCCGGCGGCCCGACTTGCCGTGCACCGCGCCGGCCTGGCTGATCGCCGAGGCGTGCAGCGCCAGCGCCTCCGTCATGGTCGACTTGCCCGCGTCGGGGTGGCTGATCACCGCGAACGTACGACGGCGTGCCGCCTCCTGAATGATCGCGGCCATTTCCTCGTCTCCTAGGGATGCGTAAGGTGGGGAACTCCCGGCACTGTGCGGGGCGCCAAAACAGCTTACGCGCCACCACGGCTGTCAACAGATGCGGCAACACTTCCCCAGACCGCTTGCGCCACCATGGTGTTGAGTGGATTGTGGGACACCTCGATCCGCCCTACGCCTGTCCCGACTGTACGAAAGCGGCTATCTCGTGCAACTCGACGATCCAGTGGTGTGCAGATGATCACCCTGCGCTATGCGGCAGGTTCCGATGTCGGCCGGGTCCGGCAAGGCAACGAGGACGCCGGTTACGCCGGCCCACGGCTCCTCGCCGTCGCGGATGGAATGGGCGGGCACGTGGGAGGCGAGGTCGCCAGCTCCGCGGCGATCGCCACCGTGGCCTCCCTCGACCAGGAGTGCCCCGGAGACCTGGCCGCCGCGGCGGAGGCCGGGGTCCGCAAGGCCAACCAGCGCCTGCGGGAGCTGGTCGAGGAGGACCCGTCGCTGACCGGCATGGGCACCACCCTGACCCTGATGCTCTGGAACGGCTCGCGGGTCGCCCTGGCCCACATCGGCGACTCGCGGGCGTACCTGCTGCGCAACGGTGACCTCTACCAGATCACCTACGACCACACGCTGGTGCAGACCCTGATGGACGACGGCCGGATCACCGCCGAGGAGGCCGCCAGGCACCCGCACCGGTCGATCCTGCTCCAGGTCCTCGACGGCGGCGAGAACATGGAACTCGACCTGTCGCTACGCGACGCCGAGGTCGGCGACCGCTACCTGCTCTGTTCCGACGGGCTGTCGGGGGTGGTCGACGCCGAGCGGCTCCGCCACGTGCTCGCCGAGGTCGACGACCTGCAGGAGGTGACCCGGGAGCTGATCCGGCTCGCCTGCGAGGCCGGTGGACCGGACAACATCACGTGCGTGGTCGCCGACGTGGTCGAGGGGCCCCTGGTGGACGCCCCGGTGGTGGTCGGCTCGGCCAACCCGTCGTAGCGGGCGACCGGCCCGCCGGACCGCCGCGACGGGCCGCGGCGTGTCCGGGGACGCCCGGCCCGGCCAGGACCCGCGGTCTGTCGTGGCAGACCGCGGGTCCTGGCCGGGCGGGGAGGCAACGGTTATCGTCGGGTTTCCGAGCTCCTCACCGATCACCGCTCCGGAGGGATCCGTGTACAAGGAATTCGCCATCGAGGCCGTCGTGTGGCTCATCCCCGTCGTGATCCTGATCGGTCTCGCCATCATGATCACTCAGCCGGCCTGACCATCCCGCCCCCCACCTTCCCGTCCCGGAAAGCCGGGGGCGGAAGCGCCGGCGCCCGCCCCCGGTCCTCGCTTCCTCCGCGCCGGGCCGTCCCCGGCCGCCCAGATCATCACCGCGCGTCCCCTCCCGGCTCCGACGCCCCTCCCCGGCTCCCGGATCCTTCCGCCTCCGGCCCCTCAAGCCCCGCCCCCTTCCCGGTGACCGCGCCCGCGCCCCCGGGAACCCGCAGGTCAGCAGGGAATTTTCACTATTTTCCGGGTTTTGGGAACTTTCCCCTTTAATCGTTCTTTACCTGTATATAGTCATGAACACGTGCTTGGGGGAGCACGGTCAAACGCACCAGCAGGGGGACCTCACACGCCTATGGCGCAGTTCGTCGATGCCGCGCTGGCCTTTCCGACCGTCCTGTTCACGTTCCTGCTGCTGGTGATCATCGCGTACTGGCTGCTCGTCGTGGTGGGCGCGGTCGGGATCGACGGTGACATCGACACCGACGCGGCCGAGGCGACGGGGGCCGGCGGCCTCCTGAGCAGTCTGGGACTCGGCGGAGTCCCGGTCGCGGTGGTCGTCTCGCTGCTGGTCGTCGTCGCCTGGTTCACCAGCCTCGTGGGCGGCGTCCTGTTCACCGGCACCCCAGCTCTCGTCGGAGTGCTGCTCGTGGCGCTGCTCTGCGCCTGGGCCTGCACCCGCCTGATCGTTCCGGCACTGCGGCGTCTCACCCCGAAGGAGCGCGTCCCCTCCCGCGCCGACTTCGTGGGCCGCATGTGCGTCATCCGCACGACCCGGGTCGGCAAGGACTTCGGCCAGGCCGAGGTCACCTCCCCGGACGGGTCCTCCGCGCTCATCCAAGTCCGTCAGACCGGTGACGACGTCTTCGCCGCCGGCAGCACCGCCCTGATCTTCGCCTACGACTCCCCGGGCGAATTCTTCTGGGTGATGCCGTACGACGCGGAACTCGACCCCGATCGTCATTAACCGAGGGACACATGGACGTCATCTCCACCGGACTCGGCATATTCATCGCCGTCGTCCTGCTCGTCGTCATCGGACTGCTCTTCATGATCAGCCGCCTGTTCAACAAGGTGGAGCAGGGCAAGGCCCTGATCGTCTCGAAGATCAACAAGGTGGACGTCACCTTCACCGGGGCGGTCGTGCTGCCCGTCTTCCACAAGGCCGAGCTCATGGACATCTCGGTGAAGACCATCGAGATCGAGCGGAGCGGCAACGAGGGCCTGATCTGCCGCGACAACATCCGGGCCGACATCCGCATCACCTTCTTCGTCCGCGTCAACAAGACCGTCGAGGACGTGGTGAAGGTCGCCCAGGCCATCGGCACGGCGCGGGCCAGCGACCAGGAGACGCTGCAGGAGCTGTTCAACGCCAAGTTCTCCGAGGCGCTCAAGACCGTCGGCAAGCAGCTCGACTTCGTGGACCTCTACACCCAGCGCGACCACTTCCGCGACCAGATCATCCAGGTGATCGGCACCGACCTGAACGGCTACAGCCTGGAGGACGCGGCCATCGACTTCCTGGAGCAGACCCCGCTGGCCAAGCTCGACCCGGCCAACATCCTCGACGCCCAGGGCATCCGTAAGATCACCGAGCTGACCGCGGTGGAGCACGTGCGGACCAACGAGTTCCAGCGGCGGGAGGAGAAGGAGATCACCCGCCAGAACGTGGACGCCCGCGAGGCGATCCTCGAACTGGAGCGCCGCCAGGCGGACGCCGAGATCAAGCAGAAGCGCGAGATCGAGACCATGCGCGCCCGCGAGGAGGCCGAGACCGCCAAGGTCCAGGCCGAGGAGCGGCTCAAGGCCCAGACCGCCGGCCTGCGCACCGACGAGCAGCTCGGAGTCCAGCGGGAGAACCAGGCCCGCGAGATCGCCGTGGCGGCGAAGAACCGGGAGCGGGTCATCGCCATCGAGACCGAGCGGATCGAGAAGGACCGCCTGCTGGAGGTCATCGCCCGCGAGCGCGAGACCGAGCTCTCCCGCATCGCCAAGGACAAGGAACTGGAGGGCGAGAAGCGCTCCATCGCCGAGGTGGTCCGCGAGCGGATCGTGGTGGAGAAGACCGTCGCCGAGCAGGAGGAGAGCATCAAGCGCCTGCGCGTCGTCGAGGAGGCCGAGCGGACCCGCCAGGCCGTGATCATCCAGGCCGAGGCCGAGGCGCAGGAGAACCTGGTCAAGGACATCAAGGCGGCCGAGGCGGCCGAGGCGGCGTCCAAGCACAAGGCGCGCGAGGCGCTGGTGATGGCCGAGGCCCGGCAGCAGGCGGCCGAGCTCGACGCCCGCGCCAAGATCCGCCTGGCCGAGGGCGTCCAGGCCGAGGCGGCGGCGGTCGGCCTGGCCGAGGTGCAGGTGCGCGAGCGGGACGCCGCGGCGATCGAGAAGGTCGGCCGCGCCGAGGCCGCCGTGGAGCGGGAGAAGGCCCTGGCGATCGCCGAGGGCGAGCAGGCCAAGGCCCACGCCGTGGCCACCGCGGTGCGCGAGAAGCTCAAGGCCGAGGCGGAGGGCGAGCAGGCCAAGGCCCTGGCCGCCGCGGCGGCGATCGGTGAGAAGCTCAAGGCCGAGGCCGAGGGTCTCGCCGAGAAGGCGACGGCGATGGCCGCGCTGGACGAGGCGACCCGCGCCCACGAGGAGTACCGCCTGCGGCTGGAGGCGGAGAAGGAGATCCGCCTCGCCGGGGTGAACGCCCAGCTCAAGGTCGCCGAGTCGCAGGCCTCCGTGCTCTCGGCCGGTCTGGCCAAGGCCAACATCGACATCGTCGGCGGCGACAGTGTGTTCTTCGACCGGCTCATGGGCTCGATCACCATGGGCAAGGCCGTGGACGGCTTCGTCGAGCACTCCGACGTCGCCCGGACGCTGGCCGGGCCGTACCTGGACGGGTCGGCGAGCCTGCCCGCCGACATAAGCCGGATCCTCGGCTCGCTGGACACCGCCGACGTGCGGAACCTCTCGCTGTCGGCACTGCTGGTCAAGCTCGTCCAGCAGGGCGGCCCCGACGCCGACCGGCTGCGCGACCTGCTGGGTGACGCCCAGCGGCCCGGCGCGGTCGAGCCCCCGGTCGTCGTGCTCAACTCCGCCGAGCAGTGACCTCTCCCGCGGCGCAGGCCGTCACCGAGGCCGCGGGCGGCGAGGCCGAGCTGGACGCGGGCACCTACGGGGTGCTCCGCGCCCGGCTCGGCGAGCAGGCCGCCGAGCTGGCCGCGCGCGCCGACGCGCTCAACGCCGAACGCCTGGCGGTGTTCGGCGGCACCGAACTCAAGCTGATCGGCACCGAGCGGATCCGCACCGAGAACAACTGCGTGCCCCGCGACATCGTGTCGATCGGTGAGCTCATGCTCTTCGGCTACAACGTGTTCATCGGGCTCAAACCGGAGACGACCGTCGACGACGTCTTCTCCATGCACACGTTCGTGCGGAGCGCGGGGAACGGGGAGGACGGGACGGGTGCCGGGTTCCGGTTCGATCCGGCGCCGATGTTCCGCGACCCGCGGTTCGAGCGGGACTTCGCCGAGCTCTACCGGTACTACCGGGAGACCCGGCTGCTCCAGCTCCGCCGTGTCGAGGGCAAGCTGCTGGCCGTCTTCCAGACCGGCCCGCAGGACACGCGCGTGCTGCGCTGGCAGGTCGGGCTGGACGGCACGCTCACCTACGTCGACGACCGGGGCGAGCGCGACCACACGTTCCCGCCCTCCCACGACTTCGAGTGGATCCCGGCCACCCGCGACGACCACGTGCTCGGCCGCCACCCGCACATCTCCATCCAGGGCGAGGTGTTCGTCGAGACCGTCGGCGGGGACCTCACCATCAAGATCGAGAACAACACCGAGACCGGGGAGGGCGTCTACCGCGAGCCCGTCGCCGAGCCGCTGCAGAGCCTCGCCGACGCGGAGGTCCACCACGCCAGGATCGGCCCGCTGATCCTGCTGCGGGTGCGCCCGTACAAGGAGACCGAGTGGCGGCACCTGGTCTTCAACACCAGGACGAAGGGCGTGGTCCGCCTCGACGGCATCGGCCAGGCCTGCCAGCGCCTGCCCGAGGACCAGGGGATCATCTTCCCCGGCGGCTACTACCTGTCCACCGGCGTCAGCAAGACCTTCGACGCGGACGTGTCCGAGCTGGAGTTCGAGCGGGTCATCCGCTCCCCCAACGGCGAGGACGTGCTCTACGTCTTCCACGCCCGCACCGAGGGCCGGTCGCTGCTGCTGCCGTACAACGTGATCCGCAAGCAGGTGGCGACCCCGCTGTCCTGCCACGGGTACTCGCTGTTCGACGACGGCACGCTGATCGTCTTCCGGGCCACCTCCGACGAGCCGACCCGCGTGCACCCCATGCAGGTCTGGCAGACGCCGTACCAGTCGGACGTCTACGCCGCCGCCCAGCCGGCCGGGACCGGGCCGCTGGAGCGGATCGGCAACGCCGAGCTGGTGCGGGGCATCTCCGACTGCCTGTCGGTGGCCCGGATGGTCGACGAGATGGCCCCGTCGATCCCGGTCTTCGAGGCGCTGATCGCCTCCTGCGTCCGGGTGTTCGACCACTACCACTGGCTGGGCGAGCACGGGCTGCGCGGCCCGCTCGCCGACGTGCGGGCCACCGCCGAGCAGGTGCTGGACGAGTTCGAGAAGGTCCAGGCGCTCACCCGGCAGGCGGCGGCCGCCCTGGAGGCGGCCGCGGAGGATGTCACCTCCCTCGTCCGGCAGGCACGCGGCCAGGCGCCGCGCTCCGCCCAGGACTGGGTCGAACGGCTCTCGGAGCTGCGGCAGGCCCAGGGACGCCTGGTGACCCTGCGGGAGACGCGCTACATCGACACCGGCCGGATCGACGGTCTCGGCGCGGAGTTGACGGCCGAGGTCGAGAGCACCGCGCGGCGCGCCGCGGACTTCCTGCGGGGCGAGGACGCCTTCGCCGGGTACCACGCGGAGGTCGAGCGGCTGGTCGCCGAGGCGGGCGCCATCGCGGCCACGGCCGAGGCCGGGCCGATCGGCGAGCGGCTGGACCGGCAGGCGCGGGGCCTGGAGGTGGTGGTCGAGGTGGTCGGCACGCTGGACATCGCCGACGCCACCGCGCGCACCGCCATCCTGGAGCGCGTCGGCGAGGTGCTCGGCGGGGTCAACCGCGCCCGCGCCACACTGGACGCCCGCCGCGGGGAACTGCTGGCGAGCGAGGGGCGCGCGGCCTTCGCCGCCGAGTTCGCGCTGCTGGGGCAGGCGATCACCGGCGCGCTGGCGATGTCCGACACCCCGGAGCGCTGCGAGGAGCAGCTGGGCCGCCTGATGCTCCAGCTGGAGAACCTGGAGTCGCGCTTCGCCGAGTTCGACGACTTCCTGGGGCAGCTGGCCGCCAAGCGGGAGGACGTCTACGAGGCGTTCTCCTCGCGCCGCCAGGCGCTGCTCGACGAGCGGGCCCGCCGCGCGGACCGGCTGGCCGGATCCGCCGAGCGGATCCTGTCGAGCGTGCGGCGCAGGGTGGCCGGGCTGGGGTCCCTGGACGAGGTCAACACCTACTTCGCGTCCGACCCGATGGTGGTCAAGCTGCGGAGCGTGGCCGGGGAGCTGCGCGCGCTGGGCGACCAGGTCCGCGCCGAGGAACTCGACGGCCGGATCGCGGCGGCCCGCCAGGAGGCGGGCCGGGCTCTGCGCGACCGGCTCGACCTCTACACCGACGGCGGGGACACCATCCGGCTCGGGCGGCACCTGTTCGCGGTCAACACGCAGGCGCCCGACCTGACCCTGGTCCCCCACCGGGACGGGCTGGCCTTCTCGATCACCGGGACCGACTACCGCTCCCCGGTGCGCGACCCGGACTTCGCGGCCACCCGGCCGTTCTGGAACCAGCTGCTGGTCTCGGAGTCGGCGGAGGTCTACCGGGGCGAGCACCTGGCCGCCTCGATCCTGGCCGCCGCCGAGTCGGGCACCCTGACCGTGGGCGGGAACCCGGTCTCCCTCGACGCGCTGCACGAGGCGGCGGTGACCGAGGGCGGGCTCCTGGAGATCGTCCGCCGGGTGGCGGAGACCCGTTACGACGAGGGGTACGAGCGCGGCGTCCACGACCACGACGCCGCGGCGATCCTCGGGACCGTGCTGCGCCTGCACGCGGGCGCCGGCCTGCTCCGCTACCCGCCCGCGGCCAGGGCCGCCGCCCAGCTGTTCTGGGTCTTCGGCGCCGACGAGACGGCCCGCGCGACGTGGACCACCCGGGCGACGTCGCTCGTCCGGGCCCGGACCCTGTTCGGCCGGGTGGACGCGGTGGCGGAGACCCGCGCCGCCCTCGGCTCGGCGATCGCGGCCTTCATGGGGGACCTGCGGGGCCGGGCGGACGGTGTGGCGGGCGCGGACCCCGGAGGCCGGGCGGACGGTGTGACGGGCGCGGACCGGGCCGGCCGTACGGGCGGCGCGGGGGACGCGGGCGGCGCGGGCGAAGAGGGTGTGTTCGCGCTGGCCGGGGAGTACCTCTTCGAGGAACTCGCCGGTCGGCCGTTCGGGTTCGTGACGAGTGCCGGGGCCCGGTCGCTGCTGGAGCGGTTCGATCGCGCGCTGGGGCCCGCGCGCAAGGACGTCGAGGACGACCTGCGGGCGCTGGGCGACGACCTCGCCGGACGGCGCCGGCTGGCCGAGGCCTGGCTCGGCGCCTTCGACGCCGCGTCGGCGGGCTCCGGCCCGGACGCGCCTCCGCTCCCGGGAACGGTTCCGGCCCCGGGGACGGTTCCGGGAGCGGCCCAGGGGGCGGATGCGAGGTCCCCGGAGCTGGTGGAGGCGGTGGCGGTGCTGCTGTGCGAGGTCCCGCGGCGCGACTCCTCGGCGGCCCTGAGCGCCACGGTCGAGGGCCTGCTCGGCACGCATCCGCGCGTCGCCGGGCGCAGGCTGGAACTGCGCCTGGACGAGTTCCTCGCCAGGACCCGGCGCTTCCGCGAGCACCGCGTCCCGGCGTACCGGGCCTACCAGAGGCGGCGCAACGAGCTGATCACCGCCGAGCGGGAACGCCTGCGCCTGGAGGAGTTCCAGCCGAAGGTGATGAACGCCTTCGTCCGCAACCAGCTGCTCGACGAGGTCTACCTGCCGCTGATCGGCGACAACCTGGCCAAGCAGCTCGGCGCGGCCGGCGACGCCAGGCGGACCGACCAGACCGGCATGCTGCTGCTCATCTCCCCGCCGGGCTACGGCAAGACCACCCTCATGGAGTACGTGGCCAGCCGGCTCGGCCTGGTCTTCGTCAAGGTCAACGGCCCCGCGCTGGGACACCTGGTGACCTCGGTGGACCCGGCGGAGGCGCCCGACGCGACGGCCCGGCAGGAGGTCGAGAAGATCTCCTTCGCGCTGGAGATGGGCAACAACGTCCTGCTCTACCTGGACGACATCCAGCACACCTCCCCGGAGCTGCTGCAGAAGTTCATCTCGCTGTGCGACGGCCAGCGCCGGATGGAGGGCGTCTGGGAGGGCCGGTCCCGCACCTACGACCTGCGGGGCAAGCGCTTCGCGGTCTGCATGGCGGGCAACCCGTACACCGAGTCGGGCAAGCGCTTCCGCATCCCGGATATGCTCGCCAACCGCGCCGACGTGTGGAACCTCGGCGACGTGCTGTCGGGCCGGGAGGAGCTGTTCGCGCTGAGCTACATCGACAACGCGCTGACCTCCAACCCGGTCCTGGCGCCGCTGTCGACCCGCGACCGCGACGACGTCCGGCTGCTGGTCAGGCTGGCGCAGGGTGACGCCGGGGTCCGGGCGGACCGGCTCTCCCACCCGTACTCCCCGGTCGAGCTGGAGCAGATCCTCGCGGTGCTGCGCAAGCTGCTGCGGATCCAGCGGGTGGTGCTGGCCAACAACCAGGCGTACATCGCCTCGGCCGCCCAGTCGGACGCGGCGCGGACCGAGCCGCCCTTCCAGCTCCAGGGTTCCTACCGGAACATGAACAAGCTGGCCGCGCGGGTCGTCCCGGTGATGAACGACGCCGAACTGGAGGCCGTGATCGACGACCACTACCTCGGCGAGGCCCAGACCCTCACCTCGGGGGCGGAGGCCAACCTGCTCAAGCTGGCCGAGCTGCGGGGGACGATGACCCCCGAGCAGGCCGGGCGGTGGGCGGAGGTGAAGGCGGTCTACCTGCGGGCCCGGGCTCTGGGCGGCGCCGAGGACGACCCGATGACCCGCGCGGTCGGGGCCGTCGGCCTCCTGGCCGACCGGGTGAGCACCGCCATCGAGCGGGCCGCCGACCGGCTCTCCCCGGACGCGTAGGGGCCGGCGGGACGACGGCCGCACCCCTCCGCCGCCGGGGCCGGGGTCGCGGCGGCGGGGCCTCGCAGCGGGGAGGCCCCCTCCGCCGGCGGGCCGGCGGCGAGGAGCAGGCGGCCGGCCCCGCTCCCGGGCGGCTCCCGGGCGGCTCGCCCCGTACCGGGCCGCCGCTCACCCGGATCGGCCCGTGGAGCCCGGGCCTGCGAAGATGGTTGCCGTCGTCGAATACGGTGAGCAGGTGTCGGTCAGCGACCGGTGGCCCTCCCACGGCCACCGGGTCGAGCGAGAGCAAGGAACTCAGTGAAGCTTCTTCATTCCGGGAAGGTCCGCGACGTCTACGAGGACGGGGAGGACATCATCCTCGTCGCCTCCGACCGGGTGTCGGTGTACGACGTGATCCTGCCCACGCCCATCCCCGACAAGGGGAAGATCCTCACACAGCTCTCGCTGTGGTGGTTCGAGCAGCTCGCGGACGTCGTGCCCAACCACGTGATCTCGGCCACCGACGTGCCCGCCGAGTTCCGGGGGCGGGCCGTGCGGTGCCGGAGGCTGCGGATGGTCCAGGTCGAGTGCATCGCGCGCGGCTACCTGACGGGAAGCGGGCTGAAGGAGTACCGGGCGCACGGCTCGGTCTCGGGCGTGCCGCTCCCGCCCGGCCTGGTGGACGGCTCCAAGCTCCCGGAGCCGATCTTCACCCCGACCACCAAGGCGCCGCTCGGGCAGCACGACGAGCCGATCGGCTTCGACGAGGTGGTCGCCCTGGAGGGCGCCGGGACCGCCGAGGAGCTGAGGCGGATCACGCTGGAGGTCTACCGCCGGGGGTCCGAGCTGGCCGCGGAGCGGGGCGTCATCATCGCGGACACCAAGATCGAGCTGGGCTGGGCCGCCGACGGCACGCTCATGCTCGGCGACGAGGTGCTGACCTCCGACTCCTCGCGCTTCTGGCCCGCGGACCGGTGGGAGCCCGGCCGGTCGCAGTTCTCGTTCGACAAGCAGTACGTCCGCGACTGGGCGACCGGCACCGGGTGGGACAAGAAGGAACCCGCCCCCGAGGTGCCCGCCGAGGTCGTGGCGGCCACGCGGGCGCGCTACATCGAGGCGTACGAGCGCATCACCGGCAAGACCTGGTGAATCCGTAACGGGGTGTCGCGGGGCTCCGGCCGCCGCCTGCGTCCGTGGGGCGATCGCGACCGGCCGGGTGAGAGCGACCGGAACCGGCAGGGTGGCCGGGAACGGGGCCGACCGGATGACGTCGGCGCGGCCGCCGGGGTGAGGGTGACCGGGCATGCCGGTGTCGGGGAGGGCCGGTGCGGGCGGCCCTCCTGGGGTTTCAGAGGGTGAGCCGCCGCTCGACCGCGGCCCCCACGATGATCGGAGCCGCGGACGTGGCGCCGGTGGGGGGGGCGAAGTCGGCCACGATGCAGGTGATGTTGTCGGGGCCGCCGCCCCGGTTGGCCAGGTCGATGAGCAGACGGGCGGCCTCGTCGGGGTCCGCGACCTCGGTCAGGGTGTTGAAGAGGGTCTCGGGGCCGACCACGGCGGTCAGACCGTCGGAGCAGAGCAGGTAGCGGTCTTCGGGGTAGGCCTCGCGCAGCGACAGGTCGAGCTCGCCGTCACCGGTGCCTTCGAGGACCCGCAGCACCATCGACCGGCGCGGGTGCTCGGCGGCCTGCTCCAGGGTGATCCGCCCCTCGTCGACCAGCGACTGCACCAGGGTGTGGTCGTGGGTGATCTGGTAGAGCGCGCCGTCGCGCAGCATGTAGGCCCGCGAGTCTCCGACGTGGGCCAGCGCGAAGGTGGCACCGTCCCACAGCATGGCGGTCAAGGTGGTGCCCATGCCGCGGAGCGTGGGGTCCTGCTCGCTCATCTCGCGCAGCGTGTGGTTGACGTCCTTCGCCGCGTTCTTGAGCGCGGCGAGCAGGTCGACACCGTCGGCGGGAAGGGATTCGTCCAGTGCCGCCATGGCGGTGACGGCGAGTGAGCTGGCGACCTCTCCAGCCGCATGGCCACCCATTCCGTCGGCGATGGCCAGCAGGCGCGCGCTCGCGTAGCCCGAATCCTCGTTCGCCTCCCGGCGGACGCCTACGTCAGAGCGGGCCGCGTAGCGCAGTGCCAGTGGTTGGTTCAGTGCCATGAAGGCAGTAAATCATTGGTTGAAGCACTTCACAAGCAAAGTCGTTGTAGACCGTCGCCGCACAGTGAACTACTGTGGCCCAATATGGAGGAGAGCCAGGAGATCATCGTGAACGCGGGCGACATCGCCCGGCTCGCCGGGGTCGGCAGGGCAGCGGTGAGCAACTGGCGCCGCCGCCACGAGGACTTTCCCCAGCCCGTGGGCGGCACCGCCTCCAGCCCGCTGTTCTCCCTGCCCGAGATCGCCGTGTGGTTGCGCGCGAACGGCAAGTCCTTCGAGGTCTCCCTCGGAGACCTGGTCTGGCAGCGGCTGCGCACGTCGGCCGACGACCTGCGGCTCGGCGAGCTGGTGGGCAGGGTCGGCGCGTTCCTGCTCTTCCTGCACCGGGAGCCCGCAGCCTGGCGTGATCATGGTATGCAGTCTCTCACCCGGATGGAAGCGGTCACGCCAGATCTGCCCGGTTCGTTTGATCTTCGCCTGGACGACCAGGCCCTCCTCCGGCTGGTCGCCGAGCTGGCCGCCGAGCGCGGCCCGCTGGACGCCTTCGAGTTCCTCTTCGAGCGCTACGTCGAGGCCCACTCCCGCCAGCTCTCGGTCACCAGGGACGACGTGGCCGCGCTGATGGTCCGGCTGGTGACCCCGGACAAGGGGGTCGTCCTCGACCCGGCGTGCGGCGTCGGCACGCTCCTGCTCCACGCGGGCACCCCGCTGGGTCAGGAGATCAACGAGACGAGCGCGCTGCTCACCGCGGTCCGCGTGCTGCTGCGCGGAGCCGAGGCGCGGATCGTCGCCGGTGACTCCCTCCGCGAGGACGGCCTGGCGGGCCGGCTCGCCGACGCCGTGGTCTGCGATCCGCCGTTCAACGAGCGCGCCTGGGGATACGAGGAGCTGGCCGGTGACCCCCGCTGGGAGTACGGTCTGCCCCCGCGCGGGGAGTCCGAGCTCGCCTGGGTGCAGCACTGCCTGGCCCACGTGAAGCCGGGTGGCCTGGTGGCGATCCTGATGCCCACCGCCGCGGCCGGCCGGCGCCCCGGCAAGCGGATCCGCGCCAACCTGCTGCGGGCGGGGGCGCTGCGGGCGGTCGTGACGCTGGCGCCCGGCGGTCCCGACCTGTGGGTGCTCCGCCGCCCGGACGGCGGGCGCCCGCCGTCCCAGCTGCTGGTGGTCGACGCCGGCGAGGACCTGTCGATCGTGGAACCCGCCTGGCGGGCGTACGCGGAGAACCCCGAGGCCGAGCTGTCCGGGGAGAGCCGGACGGTGCGGATCATCGACCTGCTCGACGACGAGGTCGACCTGACCCCGGCGCGGCACCGCCCCCAGCAGGGCTCGCTCGACTTCCTGCGGGAGTTCACCGACGCGCTGGCCAGGTTCAAGGAGACCTCCGCCACGCTGTCGGACGCGACGCCCGCCCTGGAGCTCCTCGCGGAGCGGCACGACCTGCCGACCACGACGGTCGGCGAGCTGGCCAAGGCGGGCCTGATCACGATCCTCCAGGCGCCGCCCAGGATGTCCGCCGACGAGGGCCCGCTCCCGGTGCTCACCGCCGACGACACCGCGGTGGGCGCCTCCCCGTCCGGCCGCACCACCCTCGACCCGGCGCTGGTCATGGTCAGGCCCGGTGACGTCGTGACGAGCGTGCTGGGCGCGGTCCGGCTGATCACGCAGAGCGGGGCGGCGCTCGGCCCCCAGCTCACGCTCTACCGGGTCGACCCGCAGCGGCTCGACTCCGGGTTCCTGGCCGGCTTCCTGCGCTCGGCCGACGCGGCCAGGACGCACCCCGGCTCCAGCCGGCTGGACGCGCGGCGGGCGCGGGTGCCGATGCTCCCCCTGTCCGACCAGCGCCGGTACGGCACCGCGTTCCGCGAGCTGTTCGAGCTGGAAGACAGGCTGCGCGAGACGAGGGAGCTGGGAGAAACGCTGATCCGGCTAGGCTTTGACGGACTGGTCGACGGCCATCTCCGGCCGTGCGACCAAGGGGTGTGATGCCCGCGCGTCCTTGGGAGGGTCGATGGTCATCGGCGACCGATACGTGCTCGACGACCTCCCCCTCGGCCAGGGGGGCATGGGCGCCGTCTACGGCGGTCACGACAGGCATCTCGACCGCAGAGTGGCGATCAAGTTCCTGAAGTTCCTCACCGGCCCCGACGAGGAGCAGAAGCGGCGATTCCTGCGCGAGGCCCGCATCCTGGCGAGGCTGGAGCACCCCGGCGCCCCGGTCCTGTACGACTTCGGCACCTTCGACCAGCGGCTGTTCCAGGTGATGCAGTTCATCGAGGGTGTCACCGTGGCCGACGTGGTCAGCGAGCACGGGCCGCTGCCGGTGCCGTGGGCCGCGGCGATCGCCGCCCAGGCCTGCGCGGTGCTGTCGGCCGCGCACACCCTGTCGATCTACCACCGCGACCTGAAGCCGACCAACCTGATGCTCTGCCCGGACGGGAGCGTCAAGGTGCTCGACTTCGGCCTCGCCGTGCTCCGCGAGGCCGACACCACCCAGTTCACCCGGGTCGGCCAGCTCCTCGGCACCCCCTCGTACATGGCGCCCGAGCAGATCCAGAGCGGCCTGTCCGGCCCCCGCAGCGACCTCTACGCCCTCGGCTGCGTGCTCCACGAGATGCTGACGGGCCGCCAGCTGTTCAGCGGCCCCACCGAGTACGCCGTGTTCGAACGCCAGGTCAAGGAGCGCCCGCCCGAGGTGCCCGGGGTGCCGGCGGAGCTGAACCGCCTGATCGGCGACCTGCTGGAGAAGGACCCCGACAACCGCCCCGCCGCCGCCGACGTCCTGTACGAGCGCCTGCAGCCCTTCGTGGTGGACCTGCCGGTGCTCCCGGGGTTCCTGAACCCGGCCTCGGTGCCGAGCCCCGGCCGGATGTACGCCCGGATCCTCGGCCGCGTCCTGGCCTGACGGCACCGTCCCGGCGGGCCGGTCCTCCCGGCGACGGCCCGCGCTCGGTGGAGAATGCTCCCTGTGGAACAGGGACGATGGGTCGAGGTGGCCGACCGGGTGCTGGTACGGCGGTACGCCGAGCTGGATCTCTCGGTGGGGCTGGTCCTGGGCGACGGTGGGTGTCTGATCGTCGACACGCGGGGCGACGAGCGGCAGGGGGCCGAGCTGGCCGCGCAGGTCCGCCGGATCACCCGGGACCCGTGGACGGTGGCGATCACCCACTCGCACTTCGACCACAGCTTCGGCACTCGGGCGTTCCTGGCGTGCCCCGTCTGGGCGCACGAGGGCTGCCGCGCCGACCTCGCCGAGAACGGCGAGCGGGCGAGGCGGGAGTGGGTGCTGCACTACCGCGCCGAGGGACGTCCGGACATCGCGGCCGACATCGCCGGGACCGGGATCGTCCTGCCCGACCACCTGGTGTCGGACCGGGCGGACCTGACCGTCGGCGGGCGTCCCGTGGTCCTGACCCACCTCGGCCGCGGCCATTCCGGCAACGACCTGGTCGTGCACGTGCCCGACGCCGGCGTGGTCTTCGCCGGCGACCTGGTGGAGAACGGCGCCCCGCCGGCCTACGAGGACGCCTACCCGCTGGAGTGGCCCGCCGCGGTGGCCGGCCTGCTGGACCTCGCGGGCACCACCGTGGTACCCGGCCACGGCGACCCGGTGGACCGCGCGTTCGTGGCCGCCCAGCACGCCGAGATCGCCGCGGTCGCCCGCCTCTGCGCGGAGGTCGCGGCCGGCCGCCTGACCCCCGGCGAGGCCGTGCGCCGCTCCCCCTACCCCGAGGAGACCACCAGGATCGCCCTCGGCCGCCCCGCCGGGCGCCGATGACCGAGGTACGCGCTCAGATCTCCTCGCCGGGCTCGGTCGGATCGAGCTGGCGGGGCTGGGCCTGCGCCGCCAGCCGTGGATGGTGCAGGTCGAAGGCGGGCCGCTCGGAGCGGATGACCGGGATGGAGACGAAGTTGTGCCGGGGCGGCGGGCAGGAGGTCGCCCACTCCAGGGAGTTGCCGAAACCCCACGGGTCGTCCGCCGTCACCCGCGGGGCGCGGCGGGCGGTGTGCCAGATGTTGTAGAGGAACGGCAGCGTGGAGGCGCCCAGCAGGAACGCGCCCACCGAGGAGATCACGTTCAGCTCGGTGAACCCGTCGGCCGGGCTGTAGTCGGCGTAGCGCCGCGGCATGCCCGCGGCGCCCAGCCAGTGCTGGACCAGGAACGTGGCGTGGAAGCCGATGAACAGCGTCCAGAAGTGGATCTTCCCCAGCGGTTCGTTCAGCATCTTGCCGGTCATCTTCGGCCACCAGAAGTAGAAACCGGCGAACATCGCGAAGACGACGGTGCCGAAGACCACGTAGTGGAAGTGCGCGACGACGAAGTAGGAGTCGTGCACGTGGAAGTCGAGCGGCGGCGAGGCCAGGATGATTCCGGTCAGTCCGCCGAGCAGGAAGGTCACCAGGAAGCCCACGGCGAAGAGCATCGGCGTCTTGAGCGAGATGTGGCCGCGCCACATGGTGCCGATCCAGTTGAAGAACTTCACCCCGGTGGGCACCGCGATGAGGAACGTCATGAACGAGAAGAACGGCAGCAGCACCTGGCCGGTCGGGAACATGTGGTGCGCCCACACGGTCACCGACAGGCCCGCGATGGCGATGGTCGCGCCGACCAGCCCGATGTAGCCGAAAATCGGCTTGCGGCTGAAGACGGGGATCACCTCGGTGACGATGCCGAAGAACGGCAGCGCGATGACGTAGACCTCGGGGTGGCCGAAGAACCAGAACAGGTGCTGCCAGAGGATCGGCCCCCCGGTCAGCGGGTCGTAGACGTGGGCGCCGAACTTGCGCTGGGCCTCCAGCGCGAGCAGCGCGGCGGCGAGCACGGGAAAGGCGATCAACACGAGGACGCCGGTCAGCAGCACGTTCCAGGTGAAGATCGGCATGCGGAACATGGTCATGCCGGGGGCCCGCATGCAGATGATCGTGGTCATGAAGTTGACCGAGCCGAGGATCGTGCCGAGTCCGGCCATTACCAGCCCCAGCACCCACAGGTCGCTGCCGGTCTGCGGGGAGAAGGTCGACAGGGAGAGCGGCGGATAGCCCGTCCAGCCGAAGTCCGCGGCGCCCCCGCTGGTGACGAAGCCGATCATGACGATGATGCCGCCGAACAGGAAGAGCCAGAAGCTCACCATGTTGAGCCGGGGGAACGCCACGTCGGGCGAGCCGATCTGCAGGGGCATGATCACGTTGGCGAACCCGGCGAACAGCGGGGTGGCGAACAGCAGCAGCATGATCGTGCCGTGCATGGTGAACATCTGGTTGTACTGCTCCTGGCTGACCACCTGGATCCCGGGGGCGACGAGCTCCGCCCGGATGACCATGGCCATGATCCCGCCGAGCAGGAAGAACACGAACGACGCGATCAGGTAGAGGTAGCCGATCACCTTGTGGTCGGTGCTCGTGAGCCAGTTGACGAGGACCGAGCCCTTCTCCTGCCGCCGGGGTGCCAGCGGGGAGGTCAGCGGCTCCTGGCGTGGCTGCTCGAAGGTCGTCACGACGCACCACCGGTGGTCCGCGTCTTCCCCATGGGGGCACGCGCTCCCGTCCCGGGGGTCGCGCCGCCCCGGCCGGAGGCACGCGGGCGGACCGCGGACCGGACGGAACGGCTCACGAACGGACGCGGATCGCGATGTGAATTCATGACCACCCCTACGTGGGAAAAATCATCATCAGCGCTCTTGGGGCTGGAAATTGCGCGGAGCCCGACGCTCGCCGGACCCGTCTATGGTGAGAACCTCGGGTGACCGGTTCTCTCCGGCTCCCCTTCCCGCCATCCCCCCGACCATGGCTTTCAGTCATTCGATTGTTTTTCCCACTGACCGGCGAGGTCGATCGCGACCCCCCGGCTCACGTGCCCGTCACCGCGGAATTCGGGGCACGTGCCGGCCTGCCGCGGCCAGGACGGCGGTCACGGATGGGATGCGCGGCCCGTTTCTTTGACACCGGTTTCCCCGGCGGGGAGAACCGCTTTGGATTTCCCCCGTCCACCGGCGTCCACTCAATAAATAGGAAGATCTATGGCATCGGGCGGGGACCGCCGCCGAGCGCCGGCCCTCTCCTTTTCCCCGCCTGACGCGCCCCCTTTCATGAGGACATGAACCCGCCGTCGGCGGGCAGACCCCACCTGAACCGAGGAGGACACATGTCGCAGCCCAATGACGACAGGCCGCTCGCCGACCGGCGGGACGCGCCGGAGGAACACGTCGAGCCGGACATCGCCGGGGAGTTCACACCGTCCCCGACCGACCCGGCCAACCAGCCGGAGGACGACCCGGACAGGCGGGTCTACGGGCAGGCCGAAGGCTACGAGAAGCCCACCGAGGCCTGACGGACCACCGGGCTCCGGCCGGAGCCCTCGCCTTTCTAGGGCCGGCCCAAGGAGAGGGCGAACCAGACCGCCTGCCCGTACCGGCCGTTCCGCGTGAGGTACGGGACACGGCGGCACCCGCAGCGCCCCGCCGACAGCTCGGAGACGATGCCCAGCCCACGCCCGTCCTCCGACTCCGTCCCGGCGGAGCGCATGACGGGGCGGGCGCCTCCGGCGTCGACGACCTCGACGTGGAACTCCCCCGGACCGCTCCGCAGGATCAGTTCGAAGGGCGGCTCCCCGTGCACGACCGCGTTGCCCACCAGTTCGCTCACCATGAGCACCGCGTCGTCCACCGTGTCCGGCACGATCCGCATGCCGTCGAGCGCCTCGCGTACCAGCCTTCTCGCCTGGCCCGCAGCCCGTGCGTCCATACCCAGCTCCCAGGCGGCGACGAGGACCGGCTCCGTCCGGATCAGGGTCACCATGACGCCTCCGTCCGCTCCACTGACCGACGTTCGCCACGATGCCCCGCCCCCGTACGACCCGGTAGCGAGAGACACGCTCATGTCGGTGCGGCATGCTCGCACCCGGCCCACAGTGGACGGGCTTCCCGGGATCCGGCCCGCGGTGGACGCGCTCACCCGGGATCCGGCTCACCCACCTGAGAGGCGGGCTCACGTCCCGGCGGGAGGACGCACCGTCCCACGCGCTGTGCGTCCGGGAGCGCTCCTCCGGGTCCCCCGGCGTGCCCTCGCCGCCCCCGCGTATGGGCCGTGCCGCTCCGGGAGGGCCCGCGCGAAGACGGACGTCGTGGCGCGCTTGGCCGGACATATACCGGGCAGGCCGCTGGAATACGGACTATCGAAGGGAGCATCGTCATGGCCCAGCGACAGCGAGTCGTCGTGATCGGGGGCGGGTTCGCGGGGTTCACCACGGCGCGTACCCTCTCCGCAATCGCCAAGGGCGCCGTCGAGATCGTCTTGATCAATCCGACCGATTACTTCCTGTACCTGCCGCTGCTCCCGGAGGTGGCGGCCGGGATCCTCGACCCGCGCAAGGTGGCGATCCCCCTGGCGGGCAACTGCCCCGGGGTGCGGCACCTGCTCGCCACGGTGGACCGCGTCGACATCGGAGCGCGCCGCGTCGAATGCACCGATGCCGAGGGCAACCACCGTGAGCTCGGCTACGACCGCCTGGTGATCGCGGTGGGCAGCGTCAACAAGCTGCTCCCCATCCCGGGCGTGGTCGAGCACGCCCACGGGTTCCGCAGCCTCGCCGAGGCCCTCTACCTGCGTGACCACCTGATCCGCCAGATCGAGCTCGCCGACGCCTCCAACGACCCCGAGGAGCGGAAGGCCCGCTGCACGTTCGTGGTCGTCGGCGCCGGCTACACCGGGACCGAGGTCGCGGCGCAGGGCCAGCTGCTCACGTTGGACGTCCGCAAGCGGCGGCCCGGCCTGCGCGACCAGCCCATCCGCTGGATCCTCGCCGACCTCGCCCCCCGCATCCTGCCCGAGCTCGACCAGCGCCTGTCGCGGACGGCGCACCGGACGCTGACCGAGCGGGGCGTGGAGATCCGCACCGGCACGACCGTGGCCGAGGCCACGGCGGAAGGGGTCAAGCTCTCCGACGGCGAGTTCGTGGCGACCCGCTCCCTGATCTGGTGCGTGGGCGTCCGCCCCGACCCGCTGGTGGAGTCGCTGGGGCTGCCGGCCGAGAGGGGGCGGCTGCTGGTCGACGAGTTCCTGAGGGTGCCCGGCCACCCGGAGATCTACGCCTGCGGCGACGCGGCGGCGGTGCCGGACCTCACCCGGCCCGGCCAGTACACCACCATGACCGCCCAGCACGCCAGCCGCCAGGGCAAGCGCGCCGCGCGCAACATCGCCGCCTCGTACGGCCACGGGCAGCTCCTGCCGTACAGGCACAGCGACCTCGGGTTCGTCGTCGACCTGGCCGGGACCGACGCCGCCGCGAACCCGCTGGGCGTGCCGCTGTCCGGGCTGCCCGCCAAGGTGGTCACCCGGGGCTACCACCTGCTGGCCGTACCCGGCGGCCGGGCCCGCATCGCCGGGAACTGGCTGCTCGACACCCTGCTGCCGCGCCAGACCGTCCAGCTCGACCTGGTCCGCGGCTCGGCCGTCCCGCTCGACTCCAGCACTCCCGAGCACCCTCACGGCCTGAGCAGGTGACCCTGGGGGCAGACCACAACGAAGCTGATCAACCGTAAAGTGCCCCAAGATTCTTCGCCCCTCCGGCGATACCCGGCAGGTGCGGGGTAGGGGGCCGGTCATGGCAGAGATCGGTTACACGATGATGTGCGAGCAGACGCCCGCCAGGCAGCTGGTCGAGAACGTCACCACGGCCGAGCGGATCGGCTTCGACTACGCGGCCATCTCCGACCACTACTTCCCGTGGCTGGAGGAGATGGGCCACTCCCCGTACGCCTGGTCGGTGCTCGGGGCCGCGGCGCAGGCCACCCGGCTGCCGCTGATGACGTACGTGACCTGCCCGATCATGCGCTACCACCCGGCGGTGGTGGCGCAGAAGGCGGCGACGATGGGCGCGCTGACCGAGGGCCGCTTCACGCTGGGGCTGGGCTCGGGAGAGAACCTCAACGAGCACGTGGTGGGGCAGGGGTGGCCGTCGGCCGACACCCGCCACGGCATGTTCACGGAGGCTGTGCAGATCATCAGGGAGCTGTTCGAGGGCGACTACGTCACCTACCGCGGCGAGTACTTCGACGTCGACTCGGCCAAGCTGTACGACCGGCCCGAGCAGCCCGTCCCGCTGGCGATCGCCGCCTCCGGCGGCCAGTCGGCGGGCATCGCCGGAGAGTACGGCGACGCGCTGGTCGCGGTGGACCCGGACCCGGACCTGGTGCGCGCGTTCGCGGACGGGGGCGGCGCGGGCAAGCCCGTCTACGGTCAGCTCCCCGTCTGCTACGACCCCGACCCCGAGGCGGCCAGGGAGCGGGCGCACCGGCTGTGGCGCTGGTCGGCCGCCGGTTGGAAGGTCATGGCCGAGCTCCCCGGCCCCGTCAACTTCGAGGCTTACGCCCAGACTGTGCGCCCGGAGGACGTCGCGGAGAAGGTGCCGTGCGGCCCGGACGTGGACGCGGTGGTGGAGGCGGTACGCGCCTACACCGACGCGGGGTTCACCCATGTCGCACTGGTCCAGATCGGGCACGAGCACCAGGACATGTTCTTCGACTGGTCGGAGAAGGAGCTGCTCCCCGCCCTGCGCCGTCTCAAGCCCGGTGCCGGACCGGGGTCGGGCGGGCCGTAATCCCGCCGGAACGGAGTGTGAAATCCGCTGTGGGGGTAGCGGACTGTCCAGTGCCTACTACCTGTGGGAGGCGTCATGGTCACACCGCGCGCACACGCCACCCGGTCACCGCTGCAGCTCGCCGCGCTGATCGTGGGAATCGTGTTCCTTCTTGTGGGAATTCTGGGCTTCATCCCGGGCATCACCGCCAACACCGGCGACCTGGAGCTGGCCGGACCCGGCTCCGACGCCATGCTGCTGGGGATCTTCGAGGTGTCGATCCTGCACAACGTCGTTCACCTCCTGTTCGGCGTGGCGGGCATCGCGCTCTCCCGGACCTGGGCCGGGGCCCGCAACTTCCTGATCGGCGGGGGCATCGTCTACCTGCTGCTCTTCCTCTACGGTCTGCTCGTCCCGCACGGCAGCGCGGCCAACTTCGTCCCGTTCAACAGCGCGGACAACTGGCTGCACCTGGTTCTCGGCCTGGGCATGGTCGCTCTCGGGGCCCTGCTCGGCCGTTCCCGGGGCCGGACCCGGAGCGTGCTGTAGCCTCCGCGAAAGCCCCGTCCGGTGCGCGACACCGCACCGGACGGGGCTCCGTCGTGCGGGGCTCCGGCGCGGTCGTGCCGGGCCCCGGGGACCCGTCCTTCGCCGCCCCGGCCCGGCTCGTCTCCCCCGCCCCGGCCGGTTTCCCCCTCTCCCGGCCGCGCGGCCCGGGGTGGCCGGGTCACCGGGCGGCGGGGGCGAACGGGTCCCAGTCGGTGGCGTAGTGGAGCAGGGACCGGGCGAGATCCCCGTGCCGCCCGGCCCACACGTCGTCGAACAGGAACCACTGCTGGTGGCCGAAGAACTCGTCCATGTGGACGGACATCTGGGCCAGGTGCCCGCCGTCGCGCAGGAGCGTCCGGTCCGGATCCCGGCCGTTGTCGTACTTCTCCACGTCCAGGTTGCGGAGCGCGAACGCGTGGGCGACGGAGTGCCCGCCGAGGAGCTCGTCCGGCGTGCGCTCACCGAACGACGGCCAGCGGTTGCACCGGTCCAGCGCGGGGCCGATCCCGTCGTCTCCGGGGGCCACCAGCGCGCGCAGGACGAGCAGCTCGTGCGGCCACCGCTCCAGTCCGCCGGTCGTGGTCCGCAGGTGCGCCGCCAGCTCCGGCAGCCGGACGCCGGGGAAGGAGAAGGGCGGCTGCCAGCAGATGCTGTCGCTGTCGTAGAAGGTCAGCAGCACCGCGTGGGTCGTGCCGGCGTGGGTCGTGCCCGTGCCGCCCGCCCCGGCACCGCCGCCGTCCGGCACCGCTCCCGCCGGGCAGCCGGCCGACGGCGGCCCGGCGGGAGACGGCCATACCCTGACCGCCTCACCCGGCGACGGCCGTGACACGGCGACGGCGTCGTCGGGCAGCGGCCAGGCCTCGTGCAGCAGGTAGGCCACCCGGTCCGGGTACGCCGCCGCGAGCGCGTCATCGAAGAAGAAATAGGGCAGTTCGACCTCGTCGTCGTCGGTGCGGACCCGCACGCTGTGCGCGTCGACCCGCAGGCCGCCCTCGACGTAGAGGTGCTCCCGCAGGAGGTCGCGCAGTCCCTCCCAGGATTCCGGAGCGGGGATCCGGCGGTCACGGACGCGCTCGAAGAACGAGGCCAGCCCGTAGACCCCTCCTCCGAGCTCGGCCTCGATCCAGGCGTCCGCGTCCTCCAGGACGTCGTCCACGACGGCGGCCCACGCCCGGCGGAACCAGCCGAGCACGGTCGCGTCAGGCAGGCGGCGGATCCGCTTGCCGAGCGGACCCTCGTAGTGCGTGCGGTAGACGAAGTAGGTCACGTCCCGCACCGTGCCACATGCCCCCGACAAAACCGGGCCGGGCCGCCGAGCGCGGAAGATCGTCGCTCCGAGACCGTACCCGGGATCGGCCCGGTGGCCGGGGGCACGCGCCGGCACGGTGCGGCGAGCGCCGGGTCAGTGCGCGGCCATGCTCTCCTTGGCCAGCCGCTCCTCACCGCTCAGCGTGTTGAGCGGCTTCTCCTTGATGAACAGCACCGCCACCAGCGCGAGCACGGTCAGCGGCACGCCCACCAGGAACAGCTCGGCCGTGGCGGTGGCATAGACGTCCTGGACGATCCGGACCACCGGCGCGGGCAGGGCGGAGATGTTGGGCACCGCGTGGCTCGACTCGCCGGCCGGCGCGCCACCGGTCAGCGGGCCGAGCTTCTCGGTCATCAGGCTGGTGACGCGGTTGGCCAGCACCGCGCCCAGGGCGCTGACGCCGACCGCGCCGCCCATGCTGCGGAAGAAGGTCAGCACCGAGGTGGTGACGCCCAGGTCGTGCGCGGGCACGTCGTTCTGCGCGGCGAGCACCAGGTTCTGCATGAGCATGCCGACGCCGATGCCGAGCACCGCCATGTACGCCGAGAGCAGCAGCGTGCTGGTCCGCCCGTCGATGGTGGACAGCAGCCCCATCCCGGCGAGCATGACGACGCCACCCGCCACCAGGAAGCCCTTCCAGCGGCCCCACTTGGTGATGAGCTGGCCCGCGACGGTGGAGGAGACCAGCAGGCCGAACACCATCGGCAGGCTCATCAGGCCCGCGACCGTCGGCGACTTGCCGAGCGCCACCTGGAAGTACTGCGACAGGAACACCGTGCCGCCGAACATCGCGACGCCGACCAGCACGCTGGCCACCGTGGCCAGGGTGACGGTGCGGTTCCGGAACAGCGAGAGCGGGATGATCGGCTCGGCGGCCCGCGACTCCACCCACACCGCCGCGGCGAGGACCACCAGACCCGCGGTCACCAGACCCGCGGTCCACCACGAGGCCCAGGCGAACTGGTTGCCGGCGAGCGAGGACCACACCAGCAGCGTCGAGACGCCGAGCGTGATCAGGAAGGCGCCCAGGTAGTCGACCTTCACCTCCCTGCGCACCACCGGCAGGTTGAGCGTGCGCTGGAGCAGCACGATCGCGAGGACGGTGAACGGCACGCCGATCAGGAAGCACCAGCGCCAGCCGAGCCATGAGGTGTCGACGAGCAGGCCCCCGATGAGCGGCCCGGCGACGGTGCCGACGCCGAAGACCGCGCCGAAGATCCCGGCGTAGCGGCCGAGCTCACGGGGCGGGATCATCGCGGCCATCACGATCATCGACAGCGCGGTCATGCCGCCGGCGCCGAGGCCCTGCACGACGCGGCTGACGATGAGGATCTCGACGTTGGGCGTGAGCCCGGCGATCAGCGAGCCGACGACGAACAGGCCCAGCGAGAGCTGGATCAGCAGTTTCTTGCTGTAGAGGTCGGCCATCTTGCCCCAGAGGGGCACGGTGGCCGTCATGGCCAGCAGTTCGGAGGTGACGATCCAGGTGTAGACGGTCTGCGAACCTTGCAGGTCGGTGATGATGCGCGGCAGGGCGTTGGCCACGACGGTCGAGGCCAGGATGGACACGAACATGCCCACCATCAGCCCGGACAGTGCTTGCAGGACCTTCCGCCGGGACGTGGGGGAGGGCGCGGCCGCGGATTCGGGCTGCGCGCTGGTGGTTGTCATTCTTCCTCGTGTTTCTCGGACGACGGTCTCTCGTGACGTGGCCTCTCACGCCGCGGTTTCGCGCGGCGCGGCGGATCCGGCCGCGGAGGAGGCCGATGCGTGGACGGATGGAGGATGGGGGTGCGCCGGGGGTTTCGGGCAGGACGGGTACCGGCGGGAACGGGGAGGCGCTCAGGCGGAGCGGAGCGGTCCCGGATCGGACGGGTCCGCCGGGCCGGGCAGCCCGGCGGCCAGGTGGTCGAAGGCCTCGTCGAGCAGGTCCCCCAGCTCGCGACGGGCGGACTGGACGCTCCAGCGCATCATCGCGACCCGGAACGCCGCGGAGGCCACGGCCGCGACAAGGACCGGATAGCCGTTCGCGACCGGGTCGACGCCGATGCGCCGGGCGACGGCGTCCGCCATCACCCGTTCCGTCTCCGCGCCGTTGACGACCAGCCTGGACAGCAGCGAGGGGTTCTGCTCGAACACTCTCAACCGCAGCATCCACTGCTCACGCCCGGCCTGGATGTGATCGGCCACCTCACGCAGCCCCCGGCGCAGCACCTCGAGAACCGGCAGTTCGGACGGGGCGGAGGACACCGCCTCACCGACGTACGCGTCGCTCATCGGGCTCTTGCCGGTGAGAGCCTCCTCCTTGCAGGAGAAGTAGTTGAAGAACGTGCGGGAGGAGACGTCCGCGGCCTCGCTGATGTCCTCCACCGTGACCCCGGCGAGCCCGCGTTCGGCGACCAGCTCCAGCGCGGCCCGTTCCAGGGCCGCGCGGGTCTCCAGCTTCTTCCGGTCCCTCCGGCCGAGCTCTCTGCCGCTGCTCACAATGGTCACGACACCGAGCATAAGGAAGAATCTTCAGATTCTGCAACATTTCATAATCTGAAGTGACATAGCACACATATTCCGGCGGATGCGGTCCGGCGATGAGGTACGAGGCCACGCGGCCGGGAAGCAGCCGGCCGCCGCGTGGCCCCGTCGCCCGTCAGCGCTTCGCGCCGGCCGGCGGCTGGGCGCTGTAGGCGACCTTCGGCGGCTTCCCGCCGAACAGCTCACTGACCGTCACGAAGTGGTAGCCCCGCGCGGAGAGGGTCCTCAACACCTGCGGGATCGCCTCCACCGAGGTCGCGTGAATGTCATGGAAGAGGATGATGCTTCCGGGTTTCGCCCCCTTGATGGCGGTGCGCACCACCCTGGAGGTGTTCCGGTACCTCCAGTCCTCGGTGTCCACGCTCCACAGGATCATGGGCTGGTTCGTGGCCTTGCGGACGGTGGCGTTGAGGGCCCCGTACGGCGGCCGGACGATCTTCGGTGTGACACCCGTCGCGTCCCGGATGGCCTGTTCGGTGCGGCGCAGGTCGGCCCGGACGTCGGCGGCCGTGAGCTTGGTCAGATCACGGTGCGACCAGCTGTGACCGCCGATCTCGTGCCCCGCCTGAGCGGTCCGCCGCACCACCGCGCCGCTCATGACGGTGTTCTGCCCCACGACGAAGAACGTGGCCCGGGCCCTGTACTTCGCGAGGTACCCCAGCAGCTTGTCGGTGTACGGGCCGGGACCGTCGTCGAAGGTGAGCGCCACGCATTTGACCCTGCGGCAGTTGACCTGCGGGCGGGCGGACTCCGTGACGGTGCCGGTGGGAACGACCTCGACCGTGGGCGTGCCCGACGGAGACGAGGTGACACCGGGCTCGGGCTCCATGGCCCGGCCCTGCGCCCGGCGGCCGAACTCCGACAGCAGCGGCTGCGCGGTCGAACGCGGGAGCACGACCTGGACCTGCCCGGCCGTCGCCGCCCCCACCACGCCCTCGTCGAACGTCACGACCAGGTCCCCTCCGGCGGAGAACGCGAGATCGTCGAAGGCGCGGGGGTCCAGGCTCGCCACCACGGAGTCCAGCTTCTGCGCGTCGACGCCCTTCCGGCCCGCCAGCGTGCCCTTCACCGCCGTCGCCAGCCGGTCCCGCGCGTTCGGGTCGATGAGCGAGCTCGCCGGGACGACCTTCCGGGTCGCGCCGTCGTACCAGACGGAGGTGGTCGCCTTCCCGGCGGTCATGTCGCCGAGGTGCAGGATGACCAACCGCACCCCGATCACGTCCCCGGCGGTGGCGAGGAAGCTGAAGTCGATGTTCAGCTCCGGCGCCTTGCGGCCGGTCTCGTCGCAACCGGTCCGCCGAGCCTCCTCCAGGAAACGGGCGCGCTCCGCCTCCACCGTGCGGCGGAGCTCGGCGGTGAGCTCCGGCGCGCCCTGCACCTGGGGATACACGGCAGACCAGGTGCAGGCGCCGTCGTTGCCGCTGTCCCGCACAGCCGCCAGCTTCTCGAGCAACGTCGGCGACACCGTCGCGATCGGCTCGGGCCTGCTCCCGACCTGCTGGACCTCCGACGACGCCCTCTCCCCGGCCCTCGCGGAACCGTCCTCCGAACCGGTGTCGCACGCCGCCGTCAGCAACCCCGCCAGCGCGAGCACCCCCGCCAGCCCACGCCGGGCTCCCCACCCCGCCGATCGCGGCGCCGTCTCACCACGTCGCACTGTCTCCACGCTCTTCCTCATCGGGGTCTCCCAGGTCGCGGCGGCCCGCATCCGTCTCGGCTGCGCGGAACGTCCGGCCGCCTCACGACAGCGGGGCTGTTCCGGTCCGTTCGACGACCTTGAAGACCCGGTGGTTCACGCTTTTCGCGGGCTACTTCTCCCGAATCGCTCCGCCGCGGGAGCGCGAACCCGGCCCGGCACCGGCCCGGCACAGCGAGTGACGGTGCCGTGGCGGTGACCCCCGGTGCGGGTCAGCCACGGACCGGCGGAAGTGCCTCGTTCCGGGGCGGGCCGACGCCCGGCCCGGTGAGGGCGATCAGCGTGTTCGGCACCCTGACGAGACCGTGGCCGGAGGCGGAGAGCCCTCCGGCCGGTCTGCGAGGGCGGACGACCGCGGCCGGAAACGCGACGCCCCCGTCATCTCCAAACCGGTTGTGGCGGTGATCCACAACGTGATCCACTTCCCCTGGAAAACTCCCTACACCCTCGTACCGAGAAGGGTGCGATGAGTCAGCCCTCCAGCACTCAGTTCACCGGAAATCCCCATGCCATCCGGTTGTCGGCGAGCCTGCTCGACCGCCGGGGCGGCGAGTGCGAGGACTTCGCCGCCGTCAAGGCCCGCCCGCAACTGTGGCCGCGGGTCTTCGAGAAGCGCAGGTACGCGCCGTGGGAGACCTTCCCGCTCGGCCTGGTCATGGACGTGCTGAACGCGGTCGAGTTCGAGGCGGCCCGGATCGACGAGGCTCTGACGAGGACCCTCACCCGTGCCCGCAACACCGTGCATCCAGGGGTCGCCGCCTGGGTCCGGCATGCCTGCCACACCTACCTGGAAACAGCCGAGAGCCTGGCGGCCGTACTCTCCGCCGAAGGAGTCGAACTCCGGCCCGAGCGCAATCCCCGGATCGTCCAGGGCGGCCGGTCCGTCACGGAGACACGGTCCCTCACCGTCTGGGGCCGGTGGTACGGCTCACCGGACGGCACAGTGGTGGAGTTCCGCAGAATGCGCCTGCGCCGCCCCCTGGGCAGCGCGGACACGCCGTCCGCGCAGGCGATGGCGTACGTGGCGGCGGTGGGCAAACAGGTGGCGGACCCGTCGGAGCTGTACAGCGTCATCCCCGTCCCGGTACGGCCCGTTCCCGTGCCGCGGCGGGTGCGGGTGGTCGAAGTCGGGTTGACCACCGGCACGGACCGGGTCCTTCTCGACAGCACGGACATGGAAGAGATCCGCAGCGCGTACGCCTCGAACGTCAGGCCCGTGACGGTCCGGCTGCTGGCCGGCGGCGGCCGGACCCCGGGGCAAGACTGCGCCGAGTGCAAGGCGCGGGCCTCCTGCGGGGCTCTCGCGCACGCTCCGGGCCTGCTCGGCCTCGACGACCGGGGCACGCACCGGCGTACGTGGTCGATCACGACGTCCCGCTACTACCAGGTCTGCCCGGCCCAGGCTCACCTGCGAGAGCTTCGCCTCCCCGGCGACGGGGAGACGAGCCCGGCGGCCGAGCGCGGCCGGAACGTGCACTCGTGGCTCGAGGCCGCGCATGACCGCGGGCGACCCTGCACCCCGGCGGACCTTCCGGAGGCGGACGCCGACGACTGCGGCATCGCCGACGGGCTGATGGAGCGGGAAGAGTACCGCCAGGCCCGGCCGTACCTGCTCCGGCATCTGGCGGTGTGCCCGCTGCGCGGTCCGGGTGAGATCTCCGAGGTCAGACCCGAGCCGAAGATCGCCGTATACGACGAACAGGCCGATGTGGTGGTGCTCGCCCACCCGGATCTGCTCCGCCGGGTGGACGGACGCCTCGTCTACCGCGAGCAGAAGACATCGGCCGTGCCGCGCGGCATCACCGCGGAGAACGCGCTGGAGATGGTCCCCCAGCTCGCCCTGGCGGTCTGCCTGATCGCCGCCGGTGTCTTCGGAGACACCGCCGGGCTGGTCGAGCTGGAGCAGCTCACCCCGGTCTCCGCCGAGGTGCTCACGTTCGACGCCGCCGACCCGGCGACGGTCTCAGCCGCCAGGAAGGTCGTCCTCGACCGGGTCCGCCCCTGGCACCGTGACGTCGCCTTCCGCGCCACCCCCGGCCCCTGGTGCCGGTTCTGCCCGGTGTCCCGCTGGTGTCCCGACGCCTCCGGCGCCCCCGCGCACGCCGTGGACGACCTCGCGTTCGACCCCCTGACCGGCGAGCTTCTGGCAAGCCCCGGCCGGCCCGACAGCCGCGTCGAGGCGATCGCCGCCGCGCTCGCCGAACCCGAGCCCGACGACGAACCCCCGTTCTGAGGGGAAGCCCGAACCGGGACGCACACCCGAACCGGCGAGCCGCCCGCGCACCCCCGCCCCGGACTCCCGCCTGCCGTACCTCATCCGGCTCCCGCTCGGCGCAGACGGGCTGGTGCCCCGGGCGGACGGCACCTGGCCGCGAGAGAAGGCCGTCTACTGCTATCCGGCCGGTCCGGACGAGTGGCCCGACAACCCCGACGAGGTCGAACGCGCCGGAGTCCGCTCCTGCGTACGGCGCGGAACCGCGATCGGCCTCGTCCCGGACCGGGCCAGGGAGAACCGCTCACAGATCGTCTTCACCACCGCCCGCGGCCGGGACACGATCTTCTGGCAAACCGCCCGCGTCCGCGAACAGGCCGAGACGACCACACGGCGGCTGGCCTGCGGCGACTACGCCGTGGAGGCCGGCAGCCGGATCCACGCGGCGGTCGAGCGCAAAAGCCTGGCCGATCTCGTTTCCAGCCTGCTGGGTGGCCGGCTGAAGTATCAGCTGACCGAACTGGCTACGCTGTCCCGCGCGGCCGTGGTCGTCGAGGACCGCTACTCCCAGGTCTTCAAGCTCCGGGATCAAAATTTCGTCATGGCATTTTGGACAGCAACAGCATCCCCGATCTGCGTAATTAGACCGCCGGCCAGTGCGATTCCAAGCAGGAACGTTACGGATTTACCGGTATCAACCAACGCGGCTCGCAGCCATCTTTCCTCTTCCTCAGGGCTCTTCCAGACCCCGAAACGGATAGCTTCCCATGCGAGCACGAAGGCTGCGACCGATCCGTACTGGCATCCTACGCGCCATCCGCCGTCGGAAACGATCGAAGCAGCGACCAGCGCGAGGCCCAGAGCGAATGAAATTAAGGTGAGGCGGGTCGCCTGTACCACCCGCGGCATCCTGTCGGCCACGCCACTTGGATCATCTCTGGTCGCAGGGGATCGCCGAAGGATGTCTTTAGGTCGCAACTTGCCTATTTTCCTCCACCCGCTACGCCAGCTTAGCCAGAGTTTCGGCAAGCGCGTGAACACATCCCGGGGACGTTTCGCAATCCCCTTATAGAAGAGAAGCGTCTCTCGATTGGAAAGAAGCGAAACGAAGCCCACACCTCTAATATCCGACCGATCGACGAACCGGCCGTCCCGAGTTTTAGCCTGCCAGCGTGGAACTTTGATGACGACGTGGCCATCAGACATCACCCGCCCTGGCTTCTTGTGATATCTACAATACTTCCACTCGCCAGGGACAACACTTCTGCAGGGCTTATCCGCCCGACGTTGTTGGGTATGAAAATACTTGCAGGCCACCGGCCACACCCGTCCACGCAGTACCCATAGCGCAGTCCGCAACACTGCGACAAACGGGAGGAAGAGGAGCCCCAATATCAGCGGCCACGGTATTGGGACAACCGAATCCAGCCAGGCCGCAAAGATCGCAAAGAGCTGACCAAGAAGCTCCGAGACGTCCGCCATTGCAATATAAAGCCATCCGGCGCTCCCGCCTGGGGAGTATCTCCATTATCCACAGCCGGATAGTTTTGTCTCGACATGATGGCTATTGCCAAAACGTCAAGTGTTGTGGACGCTACGTTGATCAGCAGGCGGCGTTTCTAGAGCAAGGCTGCACATGTAGCCCTTCGACCGGTGTTCTATGAGCTCACATCCGCGTAGTTGGGCCAGTGGCGTTCAGGAGGTACACACCGTCGTGCTGACGGACGGCCAGCGTATGAGCAAGGTCCATCGCATCGGGAACCCGGACGGCGAGGACCTCTGAGGCCAGGGCTCGTACTTCGTCAGCGGTGATCCATCTGAAGGCCCGGGCTTCGTCGGTCTCCGTAAGACTGTCTGCGACGGCATGGCGACGGAAGACCAAGTGCGGTTCGAGAGGTCCCCATCCTGCCTGCACTGGTCGTCACGCTCCGCGCTCACCTGGAGGAGTTCGGGACTGCTCCCGATGGACGGCTGTTCTGCAACGAGCGCGGCGGCGTGCTGGGCGCTTCCACCTACGCGCGGGTGTGGAGGGAGGCGCACTGCTTCGCCCTCACCCCTCAGCAGGTGGCCTCTCCCCTGGCCAAGCGACCCTACGACCTACGGCATACGGCGCTGTCCACCTGGCTCAACACGGGGTGGACGCCACCGAGGTAGCCGCCCGCGCGGGCAACAGCGTGGAAGTGCTCCTCGAGCGCTACGCCAAGTGCCCGTATGGCCACCAAGATCAGAACAACCGTCGCATAGAGGCCGCGCTGACCCCGTGAGATCTGGTCCACAACCGGTCCGCAGTCAGTGAGCACCAATGAGAACGGGCGGGACTCCATGAGAGTGGAGGCCCGCCCGTTCGTGTGATGTTCGCCCTGGTCAGCGGCTGGATCCACTGGTCAGGAGTTGGTGCCCCCTGCAAGATTCGAACTTGCGCTCCCGGCTCCGGAGACCAGCCACAATCAACGCTCTGAGCTGAGGGAACGCCTCAAGTGCGGTGCGTTCGGTACGGCGACAGCATGCGATCGTGTCTGCAGGTCCGCTGAGCCCTTCAGGTGGACGTCCCGCTGAACGACGCGCTCCCGAGTCTTGGTGAGCGTTTAGTTCTGGGGCTTCTGCCTGATCCCATAGTCCTGGAGCTTCTGTCTGATCCCGGGTCTGAGGTTCCGCGCCGGGTGGGGGTAGCTCCCCCGGTGAGGCGGCGGGCCATGAGGTCAGGCGACTTCGACCTCGACGCCGGGAACGAAGTTCCATGCGCGGGCCCGGAAGACCAGCGCGCCGCAGCCCTACAGCAGGGGCCACAGCGACCAGTAGAAGACGACCGCGAGCAGGACGGCCACAACGGCGACGGCGCCCGCCCTGACCAGGGTGGGCCGCGGCATCAGCAGCCCGCCGCCGCCGAAGGCGAGACAGAAGATCCACAGTGGCGCGAGTTTCAGCAGAGCCGTCTCACTGAGGTCGCCGAAGGCGCCACCGTAGATCACCGCGATCTGCGCCACACCGAACACGAGACCTGCGGTGCAGATACTACGCACCGTTCCGTACTGCCGAGAGAGACCGGCGGCCTCCCCGTCAGCCGGAGTCGGCCCGGGGATGGTGGAAGCGGTCGGCGATCCGATGGCCGGCGGCACGGGCGCCATCCGTTCCACCGGCCGCGGCCCGTTCCCTCCGCTCCGGACGGCGTCGGCGCCGCCCTCGGTCAGGGAGGCGAGCACCTGAGCCGCATCGGGCCGGCCGGTGGGGTCCTTGACCAGGCATGACGCCAGCAACGGCAGCAGCCCCTCCGGGACCCCGGACAAGTCCGGGGTCCCGTTCAAGACGGCGGCCATCACCGCCACCGGGTGCTGCCCGGCGAACGCCGGACGCCCGGTCGCGGCGTAGACCATGGTGGCGGCCCAGGCGAAGATGTCGGAGGCCGGGGAGGCCGGCTGGCCGGAGAGCTGCTCGGGCGCCATGTAACCGGGACTTCCCACCAGCGCCGAACGGGTCGCGCTGACCTCCAGTGCACGCGCGATACCGAAGTCGATGACCACCGGACCCTCCGGTCCCATGATCACATTAGCCGGTTTGAAGTCACGGTGCACGATCCCGGTCCGGTGGATGGCGGACAGCGCGGTCGCGGTGGCGATGGCCAGGCGTTCCAGTCCGCCCCCGGCACGGGGCCCCGCGGTGGTGACCAGTTGCTGCAGCGACGGGCCGGGGATGTACTCGCTGACGAGGTAGAGCCGCCCGTCGCTGACGCCCGCCGCCAGTACCTGAGCGGTGCAGAACGCCGCCACCCGGCAGGCCAGGTTCGCCTCCCGCTCGAACCTCTCCCGGACGGCGTCCTCTGCGGCCATCCGGGCGTGCAGGACCTTGACGGCCACCCGCCGCCCCGAGGGATCGTGGCCGAGGTAGACCGTGCCCTGGCCGCCCTCTCCGAGAACTCCAACCAGCCGGTAGGCGCCGACCTGCTGCGGATCCCGTGCCTCCAGCCGACCGAGATCGGACACCGCTTACCTCTTTCCTGTTCACCATTCGTCGTCGGGCCGGGATCGGTGTTGCCATCCGACGACCATGGAGGGTACCGATCCCGGCGCTCCGATGGCACCTCGCGAGATGCATGATCGTTACGACGTATCACTCGGTCAGGTGAAGCCGGCAGCGGACTGAGCACGCCAGAAAGGGAACGCCGCAGCTCAGATGCCCTATCGGTTTCGGGTCGCGATCGAGCGACTGAGCTTGAAAGGCTGAGGTTACGGCGGTTCGAGGATGAGGCCGGTCTGGGCGACGAAGCCGTCGAGTAGCGCGTGGCGGTACTGCGTCCGCTTGAGCTTGGTCTTGACCGTCGTGGCGAGCTGGTCGGTGTCATGGGGAGCGAGGTCGGCCAGGCCGCGTTTGAGGACCGACCACACCCCCTCGGCCGGCGCCACCCGGCCATACCCCTTACCGGCCGCCTTCACCATCGGAGTACGGCCACGAGGCCCCAGGGTGCGCGCCTGGGACGGCCTTGAGCCTTTACCCGGCCTCATCGGCCCAGCACAGCCAGGCGTCCAGGCCGAGCGCCGTCCTTCTATCACCGGTCATCACCGGCCATTCCCCGGCGACCCACGAGGTGATCACCCCCTCGTCGCGCTCGACGGCACGACGCACCGGCACCCGCAGCGTCCAGCCGGCCCGGTGCAGCAGATACGCCACCCCGCGCGGGGTGTGGCGAATGTGAAACAGCAGCGCGAATCCCGAAGGTCCCTGGCTTGCCTGAGTCTCCAACCTGCCCAGGCACCCCCGCCAAGATCGGTACGTCCCTGGTACGCGACCAGTGGCACACGCCCAGATCCGGTGGCACAGGAGGGCACATCCGAGAAAGCAGAACGACCTGCGTTTCCGCAGGTCGTTGCAGGGTTTCCCCTGGGAGATCGCTGGTGCCCCCTGCAAGATTCGAACTTGCGCTCCCGGCTCCGGAGGCCGGTGCTCTATCCCCTGAGCTAAGGGGGCCAACGCTTGATTAGATTACCAGCATCTGGAGGTGAACCGACACTCGAAACGTGGAGGGGGTGATCTCCCGGGGGCGGGGAGGCCGCGGAGGCTAGTGAGGGACCGGGCGGACGGCGCCTCGGTAGCGGGAGCGGTAGTAGGGGGAGCTCGCGAAGTCGGTGGTTTTGACGACGTCGCCGGTCTTGGGAGCGTGAACCATGACGCCGGCTCCGACGTAGACGCCGACGTGGGTGGGGTCGCCGGTGCCGCCGCCGAAGAAGACCAGGTCTCCGGGGCGGAGCCGGGAGAAGGGCACGCGGCGGCCCTGTTTGAACTGACTGCCGGTGTAGTGGGGCAGGCGGGCCCCGGCCCTGGCCCAGGCGTGCAGGGCGAGACCGGAGCAGTCGAAGCCGCCGCCGGTCGGGCCCTCGCTCGAACCACCGCCCCAGACGTAGGGCGTGCCGACCTGGCGGAGGGCGACCGCGGCGGCGACCTGGCCACGGGTGAGAGCGGCCCGCGCCCGCCGGCCCTGACGCGGCCGCGAGGAGGCGCCCCGCGTGGAGACCGCTTTGCCATGTGGGGGGCGCCGCGCCCGCGTGCCGGGGGCGCTCTTCCGGAAAGCCGGGCGGGAGGAAGCCCGCGCCGGATCTCCGAGCTCCGACTCCGCGGTGGGAGGCCCCGGCTTCGCGGTGGAGACCGAGTGGCCGGGAGGGGCCGGGAGGATGGGTTCCGGTTGGTGGATCCGGGCCGGGGACCCGTCAGATCCGGCAGGAGACCCGTCAGGTCCGACCGAGGACCCGTCAGGTCGCCTGCCGTCCGGCCGCCGGGGGATCACCGGGCGCTCAGGCCCCTTCTCGTCGGAGAACGTCTCGCAGACGGTGGTCAGGACGGCGCGGAACCACTCCGGCGGCCACCCGGGGGCGTCTCGCTCCGGTGGCCAGGGTGAGCTGCGGGCTTCCGGCGAGCGGCGCGGCGTGTCGACCGGCAGACCGACGACCGAGAGCAGGCGGGTCCAGGCGTCGCACGCCTCCGGGGAGGGGCGGGGCGCGGGAACCTGGGAGCCTCCCGCGAGAGTCGCCGAGAGGACGGTGACGGTGAGGAATGCGGTGATCATGCAGGCCCTCCTGGGCTCGACGGGGATCGGGCCCCAGGATGGGCCGGGGGAAGCGATCGCCGAGGAACCGAAGGCGGTTCTGTGGAAAAGCTGTCGGCTGTGGACAACTGTGCGTACACATCCGCGAAAACCTGCGCGTGGACGGGGGTGGAGGAGTTAGCCTCACGGCCGTGGGAGAGGATCTGGGCAGGGTGTTGGTAGTGGATGACGACGACGTCATCCGGCAGCTCATCGCGGTCAATCTGACGTTGGAGGGGTTCCAGGTGGAGACCGCCTCCGACGGTCAAGACTGCCTGGATCGGGTGCTGGACGTGCGACCCGACGTGATCACGCTGGACGTGATGATGCCCAGGATGGACGGGTGGATGACCGCCACCCGGCTGCGCGACGGCGAGGAGACCAGCCACATCAAGGTGGTGCTGATCACCGCGCGGGCGCAGGAGGACGACAAGAAGCGGGGGCTGGGCATCGGGGTCGACGCCTACCTCACCAAGCCCTTCGACCCGGCCGAGCTGATCCAGGTCGTCCGCGACCTGGCCCTGACCGCACGGAGCAGGTAGGGAATCCCGGCCGGGAAGGTCAGAGCAGGCCCTCCCTGTGGGCCACCGCGGCCGCCTGGGTGCGGGAGGAGACACCCAGCTTGGTCAGGATGTTGGAGACGTGCACGCTCACCGTCTTCTGGGCGATGAACAGCCGCTCGCCGATCTCCCGGTTGGGCAGGCCCTCGGCGACCAGAGCGAGCACCTCCTGCTCGCGGGTGGTGAGGAGGGTCGGCCGCGCGGAGGTGAAACGGGCCCTTCGGCCGAGTCCCGTCAGGGCGGCGCCGAGCGGGCGGGCGCCCAGGGCGGCGGCGGCCCCGACGGCGAGCTCCCACTCCTGCCGGGCCGCGGCGCGGTCTCCGGAGACGAGCAGCGCCTCGGCCAGCCGCCACCGCGAGCGCGCGATCTCGTAGACGAATCCGAAGTCGAACGCCTCGACGACCGCGCGCCAGGACTCGACGTCGTGGCGGCCGTGCGCGCGGTGCCACTCGGCCTCGGCCCTGGCCAGCCAGGCGAGCCCTTCGGGCCCCAGCGGGCCCTGGCGGACGGATCCGGGGCCGACGGCGGCGGGCACCCGGGCCCGTGTCAGGAAGGCGTCGGCCTCGGCGGCGCGACCCGGGTCGCCCAGGTCGGCCAGCGCCCACAGGGCCGTGGCGCTGAGCCGGATCACCGCGGGGTCGTCGGGAGGGAGGGCCGCGAGGGCGGCCTCGACATGGTCGAGAGCGGTCTCGGGGTCGTCGTGCCACAGGGCGTGCTCGGCGGCCAGGCCACGGCCCATGTAGCGGGCCATCACATCCCTGGACCAGAAGGGCTCCAGCCAGGACAGGCGCTCCGCCACGACGGGCAGGCCCCGGGCCACCTCCACGAAGAGGGCGAAGGACGACAGGGTGGCCTCGGCGGGGGTTCCCACCCGGATGCCGAACCCGGCGGCCACCTTCTCCGCCTGGTCCCACTCCCCCGCGACGTAGTGGGTCAGAAAACGCAGGAAACGCAGGTCGGTGCCGAACGTGCTCCAGGTGAGACCGGTGTCGTCCGCCAGCCGCAGCCCCCGGTCGGCGGTCGCGGCGGCCTCGGCGAGGTCGCCGTTCTCGTACTGGACCCGGGCGTGGTGGAAGATCGCCCGCAGGTCCATGGCGAGGTTGCCGGAGCTCTCCGCGGTGGCGCGGGCGAGCAGGTCCTTGGCGCGGGGGATGTCGTCGGCGAGAGCCGCGAGGGAGGCCAGGATGACCAGCGCGCCGGTCTCCGCGTCGGCGGCGCCGGCGGCGCGGGCCGTCTCCAGGGCCCGGCGGGCCAGCGCCTCCACCTCGTCGTGCCGGTCGCTCCGGTAGAGCGCGCGGGCGTAGGTGGCGAGCGCGCGGGCCAGCACGGGCCCGCCGGGGGCCGCCTCGACGGCGGCGTGCGCGGCGGCGATCGCGCCCCGGAGGTCGTCCGTGTCGATGAGGAAGTACGCCAGCCGCTCGTTGACCTCCGCCGTGGGCGGGAGACGGCGCAGCTGGGAGACCGCCCGGTGGTTGTCGCCGCTGTCGGCCGCGGCTGCGGCGCTGCGCAGGGCGAGGGCGACGTGGTCGATCCCGGCCAGTCGCTCGGCGTCGGGGACCCGGTCCCACAGTTCGAGCGCCCGGTCGAAGTGGCGGTGGGCCTCGGCGGGCGCGCCCAGCCGTTCGGCCCGCCGCCCGGCCTCGACCGAGGCCGCCAGCGCCCCGGCCAGGTCGTGACCGGCCAGGTAGTGGTGGGCGAGTTCGGCCGCCGCCCCCTCGCGGAGGGTCAGCAGGCGGGCGAACTCGGTGTGCGTCCGGGTGCGCTCACCGGGCAGCAGGTCGTTGTAGACCACCTCCTGGAGGAGGGCGTGCCGGAAGGCGTAGCCGTACTCACCGTCGAGGCGGAGCAGGCCGCGCGAGACGATCTCCCGCATGGCGTCCTCGAAGGTCATGTCGTCGAGGCCGGACGCCTGCTGGAGCAGGTCGTGGTCGGCCCGCCGACCCGCGACGGCGGCACCGCGCAGCACCCGCTGGGCGGAGTCGGAGAGCGTCTCGACCCGGGAGAGCAGCAGGCTGGCCAGACCGTCGGGCATCGAACAGCCGTCGGAGGCGGCGTCGAGCAGCTCCCGGGCGTAGAACGGGTTGCCCTCCGCCCGGTCGACGACCTCGCCGATCACCCGGGCGTCGGTGCCGCCGAGCGCGGCCAGGTAGTCGGCCATCTCGGCGCGGTCCAGCGGGGCGAGCTCGACCCCCGTGACCGAGGGGAGGCGGTTGAGCTCGGCGAGGACCCGGCGCAGCGGGTGACGCCGGTGCAGGTCGTCGGTGCGGTAGGTGCCGATCAGGCAGACGCGCTCGGCCTGGAGCATACGGCTGAGGAAGACCAGCAGGTCGCGGGTGGACTGGTCGGCCCAGTGCAGGTCCTCCAGCACGAGGAGCACGGGTTGCGCGGACAGGAAGCCGAGCACCGATCCGAAGAGCTGCTGCTGGGTCAGGCCCGAGGTGGTCTCCTGGCCCGGGTCGGTGCCGCCGGGCAGCAGCCTGCCGAGGACCGGCCGCGCGTCGAGCTCGGCGCGCAGCCGCCCGCGCGCGCCGCGCAGGGCGTCGGCCAGCGGGAGGTACGGCAGGGCGTCACCGAGCTCGGCGCACTGGCCGACGAGCACGTCGAAGCCCCGGCCCCTGGCGCGCTCCGCCAGCTCGGTGACCAGCCTGGTCTTGCCGATGCCCGCGTCGCCGCCCACGAGGACCACACCGGGGAGCCCGTCGGCGGCGGAATCGAGCACGGCGGTCAGGCGGTCGAGCTCTGCCGATCGCCCGATCAGAGCACTTTGCGCGCCGTGCACCCCCACGTCGGCGAGTATCGCACGCCCCTCCGACAGGGACGATTGGCCCACGGACGCACCCACGCATTGGCCCTGCCCCCGGGACCAAACCGGCCCTAGGGTCGGGGCCATGGTCGCGCCGTCCACCTTTCCGATCTTCACTCTCGCGTCCCTGGCGCTGGTCGTCGTCCCGGGGCCGAACCACCTCTACATCGCCGCCCGGGCCGTCGCGCAGGGCCGCCGGGCCGGGGTCGTGAGCGCGCTCGGCGTGGAGACGGGCATGCTGGTCCACATCGCCGCGGCGGCGGCCGGGCTCTCGTACGTGATCGCGCGATCGGCTGCCCTGTTCGACGTGATCAAGTGGGCCGGTGTGGCGTACCTGGTCTACCTGGGGATCCGGGCGCTGACGAGCAGGCACGAGCCGGCGGCGCGGGGGACCGCCCCGCAGCCCCTGCGGCAGGTCTTCCTCGAAGGGGTGGTCGTCAACGTGCTCAACCCCAAGGTGATCCTGTTCTTCCTGGCGTTCCTGCCGCAGTTCGTGGAGCCGGAGGCGGGCGCGGTACCGCTGCAGATCGCCGTCCTGGGCGGGACCCTGTTGCTCCTGGGCCTGGCCTCCGACCTGCTCTACGCGGCGGGGGCGGGCGCCCTGGGCCGGCGGCTGCGGACCCGGCCGGGCCTGCTCGGCCGGGTCAGCGGGATCGTCTACCTCGGCCTGGGCGTGGCCACCGCCCTGTCCGGCCGCTCCGTCTGACCTGCGGCTGATCGCTTCCCGCCCCTTCCCGCCGTCCCGGCTGCGCCCGTCCTCCTGTCATCTCCTCCCCCGCGGCTCCGGCCGCGCCCCGCCCCGCCACCTCCCGCCCGCCGCCTGGGCACGCAGGTCACCGATCAGGCGGGCCAGGGGGCCGGGGGCCGCCATCACGCCCAGGTGGCCGCGGCCGGGGACCAGGATCAGCCGCCCGTCGCGGCAGGCACGGAGGAAGTCGCGCTCGTGCATCCGGAACGGGTCGCGGGAGCCGTTGACCAGCCACACCCGCCCGGGGTAGACGGCCAGCGCGGCGAGCTGGTCGTGGCCGGTGACGGCCTCGACGACTTGGGGCAGTACCTCGCACGAGAGCCCTCCGGCCACGAACGCCTCACCCGCGGGGCCGGGGAACAGGCGGCGCAGAGCGTACGAGCTGATCCGGTCGGCGAGGTGCGGGTTGCGCGCGGCGAGGGACGCGGCGAGCCGGTAGCCGCCCGCCCACGCGGTCCTGCGGGCCGTGCACCCCATGGCCACCAGGCCGGCCACCCGGTCGGGGAAACGCTCGACGGTGGCGATGCCGACGTATCCGCCGAGCGACAGGCCGGCCACGAGGGCGCGGCCGCCGAGTGCGTCGATCGCGTCGGCGACGGCCGAGGCCGCCGCCTCCATGGTGAACGGCTCGCCCCGGCGGGTGCCGTGGCCGGGGAGGTCGACGGCCGTCGCGGGACGGTCGAGGCGGGAGAGGACCGGAGCCCACATGGTCGCGCTGACCCGGGCTCCGTGGATGAGAACGATGGGGAGCATGGCGAACCTCCGGAATGCCGCTCGATTAAAACACAACGCACCGTTGCGTTGCTATAGTCGGGCACATGGCACCGCGCAAGGAACAGCAGATCTTCCGGGCGACGCTGGAACTACTCGCCGCCAAGGGGTACGAAGGGCTGACCGTGGAGGGGGTGGCCGAGCGGTCGAGGGTGAACAAGACCACGATCTACCGGTGGTGGCCGTCGAAGGCGGCACTGCTCGCCGCGGCCCTCGTCGAGGCCGACCTGCTCGCGATGGAGCAGCCGGACACCGGGAGCCTCAGAGGGGATCTGGAGGCACTGGTCAGGGGGATCGTCGCACTGCTCACCCGACCGCCGGCTGCGGACGTCGCGGTGGCCGCGCTCGGCGCCGCCGTTCACCACCGGGAGCTCGCCGAGGCGGTGCGACGCTTCTTCGCCGACCGGTTCGTGCGGGAGGAGGCGGTCTTCGAGCGCGCCCGGCGGCGGGGCGAGCTGTCCGCGACGGCCGACCCCATGCTGATCGTGGATCTGCTCGCGGGCGCGGTGTGGCTGCGCACGGTCTTCCGGGGTCTCCCCCCGGACGACGACTTCGCCGCCAGGGCGGTGAGCGCCGTCCTGGACGGCTCGGCCACCGCCCGCGCCCGCACGGGTGGCCCCGCCGCAGGCTGAGCCGCGCCGCGCGGCCGGGCTCGGCGCTCCTCCCCGGCGGACGGTGTCAGGCGGAGAGAGCGTCCGGGATGCGGTCGAGGACCGGGTAGGGCACGAGGCCGTACGCGTAGAAGTCGACCGCGTCGGCACCGGAGGTCCTGACGGCGCGGACCTTGGCGGCGAGGCGGTCGGCCGTGTCGGTGTCGGGCAGGCCGGGGCGGAGCACGACCCGCAGCTCCCTGTCCTTGGCCGTCGAGCGGCGGTAGGCGGCCACGTCCTCGGCGATCCTGGCCGCGTCACGGGCGTAGGCGAGCGCGCCGAGCGAGGGCACCAGGTCGCCGAGGGCGACCAGGTCGACGCCGAACTGCCAGGCGTCGTGGGCGGCGAGACCGGGCGAGGGCAGGCCGTCGGCGTAGCCCTTCGCCGAACCCGTGCCGTCGAGGAAGACGAGCCGGGAGCCCTCCTCGGTGACGGCCGCGGAGACGTCGGAGACGAGCGAGGTCACCACCTCGGAGCGGGCCCGCGCGTAGGCGACCACCTCGGGTCCGGCGTAGGCGGTCAGCGCGGCGCGGGTCACCTCGCCCTGCGCGGGCGGATCGCCGTCGAACACGCCGCCGACGATCCTGGAGCACTCCTCGCGCGCCGCCTCGGCGTTGACCCCCAGGTCGACGGCGCGGCGCATGCAGAAGTCGCAGAAACACAGGCCGAGCAGGAAGACGTCCATCGGCCCGAGCGGGACGAAGCCGGGCTCGTGGCGGTGGCCGTGACCGAAGGCGCCGAAGTGCAGCGCCTCGGCGACCACGCTGTCGACGCCCTGCCTGGCCACCGCCCTGCCCAGCGCGACCGCGTACAGGCGGACGTCGGGGTGGGAGGGGCACAGGTCGGCGGGCGATCCCCGGTCGCCGAAGCAGTTGCGCACGGTCACGTCCGGGTCGGCCAGGCCCAGCGTGCCGTTCCGCAGGAAGACGGTCCAGCCGTGCAGGGCGAGCCCGCGCCGGGCGGTGGCGAGGCGGAGGGCGGCCAGCGGCTCCTCTTCCGCCCCGTCCTGGACGGGCGGGACCAGCCGGAGCCCGCCGAACAGGTCGTCCGGCGGCGGGAAGTGCACGCCGTCGCGACGGACCGTCACGCGCGTCCGGCCGTGCGGGGTGATGTCGCGGGCGCGACGGCAGGCGGCGGCGACGGTCACGCCCGTCACGCCGTATCCGGTGATCCGGTCAAGGACCTTCTCCGGGCCCTCCCCGCGAACGTCCTCGACATAGACGTATAGCGAGCTGTCCACGCCGCCGCCCTCCCACGAAGTCGGTCAGACTCTAACGCGCCTTGTAGGCCACGAAGTCGATCTCGACGAGGATGTCCATCAGGTCGGACCCGACGGTCGTGCGAACCGGGTAGGGACGGGTGAAGTACGACTTGTACACCTCGTTGTAGGCGGCGAAGTCGCGCTTGAGGTGCTGCAGGTGCACCGTCGACTTGACCACGTCGTCGAAGCCCAGCCCGTGGGCGGCGAGGACGGCGCCCAGGTTGCGCATCACCTGGTGGGTCTGCTCCGCCACGTCGGCGCCGACGATCTCGCCGGTCTCGGGGCTCAGCGGGCCCATGCCCGAGGTGTAGACGAAGTCGCCCACCACGAGACCCTGCGAGTAGGCCCCGACGGGCGCCGCGCCCTCGGCGGTACGCAGCTCCTGCTTGTCGCTCATTTCTCCACTTTCTATGGCAATAAATTAGAAAAAGGTGTTTATCAGACCGACGACGACGTAGTCGTCGTCCACCACCGGCATGACCCGCCACTTGTCGAAAGCGGTGCACGGGTGGGAGATGCCGAAGGAGACCAGGTCGCCCGGCTTGACCGGCGAGCCCGGGGCGAGACGCAGGACGGCGTGCTGGTCCTGGACCTTGAGCACCGTCGCGTCCGCGACGGCCCCGCGCGGCACCGGCAGCCCCTCGTCGACGGGGGCGTCCCGCTTGCCGAACCCGACGACGGCCAGGCCGGGCTCCGGGACGCTGAGCACGTGCGCCCAGACCTCCAGCGCGGCCCGCAGCTCGCCCTCGATGCGGTTGTACGGGGTGCGCTCGCGGTAGTAGCCGTCGTCGTGGGAGACGTAGGCGCCACTGCGCAGCATGACCCTGGCCTGGCAGTCGGCGAGCTCGCGGCCGATGACGTCGAACCACTGGCTGCCGCCCACCGACAGGATCGGGTCACGCACCCGGAGGTGCGCGAGAGCCTCCAGCATCCGGTGCAGGTAGGCCCGGACCTCCTCGGCCGAGCCCAGCGATCCCTCATACCCGGCGACTCCGGCGAGCTCCACCCCATCGGCGGCCTGGGCGGCCGCCGCGACCTCCAGGAGCTCGCCGAGCGTGCGGCTACCGGCCCGGCCGCCCTCGTGGCCGAGCTCGGCCAGCACCCGGAACGGCCGGGCCCCGGCGTGCCGGGAGAGCGCCTCGACCCCGGCCACCGAGTCGACGAAGCAGAGAAACTCGAAGGAGTCGTCGGCGGCCAGCTGCGCGGCGAGGGCGTCGAGCCCGGCCGGGTCGAAGATCTGGTTGGCCAGGACGATCCGGGACACGCCGAACTCCCGCACGGTGAGCGCCTGGCTCGGGGTGGCGACGGTCATCCCCCACGCGCCCGCGTCGAGCTGCGCCCTGATCAGCTCCGGGGACATGGTGGTCTTGGCGTGCGGAGCGAAGATCATGCCGTACTCCCGGGTGAAGGCCGCGAGCGTGGCGATGTTGTGCTCCAGCGCGCTTCGGTGCGCCACCATCACGGGGAAGGTGAACACCCCGCCGAACAGCGAGGAGCCCACCGCCCTCTCGGGATCCACGATTCCCTTCACGCCCCGTCCCCCTTCGACCCCGTGAACCGCACAGGGGCCCATGCCCCCTTCTGCCACTTTGAGGACCTTATCCTCAGCTTTCACAATGCCTGTCCTCAGGGCCGCAGCGCCCGGCCGGGGGTGGCCCCGGTGAGCAGCCCGGCGGCGAGGACCGGGACACCGGAGACGAGGACGTCGTCGATACCGGTCGCCGGGGTGCGCGGAGCGGCGTAGGTGGCCAGGTCGGTGACCGTGCCCGCGTCGAGGACGACCAGGTCGGCGACCTGGCCGGGGCGGACGAGGCCCCGGCCGTCCAGACCGAAACGACGGGCCGGGTGCGAGGCGAGGTGGACGGCGGCCTGCTCCAGGGTCAGGTCACCGGTCTCGCGGACGTGGTGGCCGAGCATGCGCGCGAAGGCCCCGTAGCCGCGGGGGTGCGGGTGGCCGCCGACGTAGATGCCGTCGGAGCCGCCCGTGTGGGCCGGATGGCGCAGGATCGCGCGGACCGACTCCTCGCCCTCGGGCCCCTCGTCCGGCCGGGCCGCCACGCACCCGGCCTCCAGCCGGGTGTCGATCAGGACACGGCGGCAGAACTCCCCGGGCTCCATCCCGGCACGGGCCGCGGCCTCGGGCAGCGTCAGCCCCTCGGCCCACTCGGCACCGGGGACGTGGGAGAAGGTGATCCTCGGCCAGAGGGTGTCGTCCCAGTCGATCCGCTCCGTCCGGAGCAGCTCCAGCGCGCGGTCGGTGTCGGCGGCCGGGACCCACGGGGGCAGCGCGACCATCGCCAGGATCGTGCTGCCCCGCAGGTAGGGGTAGGTGTCGAAGGTGACGTCCAGCCCTTCGGCGCGGGCGCCGTCGACGAGCGGCAGCAGCGTGGACGCCGGGCCGTGGTAGTGCGAGACGTGCACGGCGGCGCCCGAGCGTCGCGCGATGTCGGCCACCTCGACCATGCCCGCCTCGGCGCGGGCGCCGTACCCGCGCATGTGCGTCACATACGGCAGGCGACCCAGCGGCGCGCAGAGCGCGGCGATCTCCGCGGCGTCGGCGTAGCGCCCCGGGGCGTACTCCAGGCCGGTGGACAGCCCCACCGCGCCCTCCGACAGGCCGCGCTCGACGCGGGCGAGCATGGCGGCCAGCTCGTCGGCGGAGGCGGACCTCTCCGCGGCGCCCATCACGTCGTAGCGGATCGTGCCGTGCGGCAGCAGATAGGCGGTGTTCAGAGCGGTGGCCCGGTCGTAGCCCGCGAGCAGCTCCGCGACCCCGAGCGGCCCGTCGGCGGACGGGTGGACGCCGTTGACGGCCGCGAAGTAGCGGGTGGCGTAGGCGAAGGCCTCGGGGGTGGTCGTGGGCGCGTAGGACAGCCCGTCCTGCCCGAGGACGAACGTGGTCACGCCCTGACGGAGCGCGGCGAGCTGCACTTCCTTGTCGAAGACGAGGGCGTCGCCGTGGGCGTGGCAGTCGATCAGGCCCGGCATGACGTGGCGCCCGGTGGCGTCGACCAGGGTCGCGGCGTCGGCGCCGTCCAGGCGGCCGACCGCGGCGATCCGGTCACCGGTCACGCCGACGTCGGCGCGGTAGGCGGGGGCGCCCGTGCCGTCCAGCACCCGGCCGCCCCTGATCAACACATCGAATGACATGCCCGGATTCAATCACCCGGCGGGCGCCGGACGCATCTCGCTCTCCCCGCGTGGCCCGGGATCGCGCACCCGTACCCCGGGGCCGCCGCCCGGACCCCGAGGACCGCGCGCACGGACCCCAAGGGCCGCGCGCACGGACCCCGGGGTCCGCAACCGGGCCCCGGGGTCGCTCCCGTACCGGTCCTAGTCGGGGATCTCCTGCTGGGACGTTGTCGGGACGCACGCCACGTCCTGGATCACCGGGCGCCGTTCGAGCAGTTCCCGTGCCTGGCTCCGGGCCAGGTTCCAGCCGTTCCACGGGTCGGTCTCGTGGAGATCGTTGATGCTGATCACATCCCGCAGCGCGCAGCTGCGGGCCGGCTCCGGCAGCCGGTCCAGGGCGGGCACGGCCTCGGCGCCCAGCTCGCCGAGATACTCCAGATCAAGCATGTCCACGCCTCGTACGGCGATCTGGGTCTCCGCGACCCGCAGGTCGGGGTTCCACACCCCGAACGCCAGCAGCGACGCGCCGGTCATCACCACGAGGGTCCTGGGCAGCCAGCGCCCGTGACCCCGCCCGGCCAGGCGTACCGCGCCGGCGACGAGGACCAGCCCGAAGACCCCCGCCAGCCACCAGATGGCCGCCCACACGGAGGCCCGCAGCCGGGAGAACCCGTAGGCGTCGACGTACAGGTCCAGCCGGTGCAGCGCGGAGAACAGGATCACCAGGGTCAGCGCGCAGAGCAGGCCGAGCAGCCCGGCCATCAGCCACCGGTCGAAGCCCCGCAGCTCCACGGCGCCCGAGGCGGCCGCCACGATCGCCAGCACGAACACGCTGACGATGACGAGCTGGAAGAACCCGGACCTCGCGTACTCGGCGTAGGTGAGGCCCGTGGCGGACACCAGCCACCGGGTGCTGCCGAACAGCACGGTCAGCTGCATCGCCACGAACGTGGCGAACAGCAGGTTGAGGGCGATCAACGGGGTCACCCACAGGCCCCGGCCGACCGTGATCCGCAGGTCCGGGGACGCGGGCTCGGCGACGGGCCGCAGGCCCACCAGGACGGCGGAGGCCACCACCACGGCGAAGACCGCGAACAGCAGGATCCGCTGGGGCAGCGACTCCGCCCAGTCCTGGGCGGTGAGCACCCGTTCGACCGCCTCGGCGAAGACCGCGTCCGCCGAGGCGAACAGCGCGCCGAAGACGACCAGCAGCACGAGGGTCAGCCCGCCCCCGAGCAGTGTGGGGACCAGCTTCCTGCGCGCCACCAGGCCCTTCAGCGGCGCCGAGAGGAACCACGGCACCGGCACCAGGCCGACGACCACCGACGCCCCGCCCCTGAGCACCCCGAGCCAGCCGCGCCCGGCCCCCGACAGAGCGAGCGCGGCCATCAGGAACCCGGCGAGCAGGAGCAGCCCGACCAGCCAGTCGGCGTCCCGGAACATCGCCATCGCGACCAGCCCGTACGCGACCGCGCCCAGGCCGGCCGACCACGGGGTGACCCTCCCGCGCACCGCGGGGATCGCCGCGAGCCCCATGGCGACGGCCACCAGCACGAGTCCCAGTCCGGCCCTGCTGTACGGGACCACGACCGCGGCCAGCACCCCGACGGCCGCCGACGCCGGCAGTACCCATCGGGGCGTGTCCGGCAGCTCCGGCCGGGGGAGGATCGGCGGGGCCTGGTACGCCTCGGGCCCACCCGGTTTCCCGGCCGTCTCCGGCCCGCCCGGCCCGGGGGCGGCAGTGGGCTCGCCCGAGGCACCGGGGGCCTGCCGGGGTTGCGCGGCGCTCCCGGCGGGCACAGGCACCTCGCGACGCGGTTCACTCCCCGCCGCGGACACGGGCGCCTCGCGACGCGACGTGTCCCCCACCGCGGACACGGGCGCCTCGCGACGTGACGTGTCCCCCGCCGCGGACAGGGCGGTGGCCGGAGCGCCGGGGCCCTGCGCCGGAGGACGGTGCGGGAGCGCGGTCTGACCGGTCCACACGTCGTTGGTCGGGGTGGTGGCACCGATGACCGTACCGATGAACCCGCCGATGCCCAGGACGGCCACGGCGGCGAGCGCGGCCAGCGCGGTGCTGGCGGGCGCGACGGCGATGCCGACGACGACGGCGCCGAGAAGGCCGGCGACGCCCCCGAGGAAGAGCCCGATGATCGCTCCGACCCAGTTCCGCTCCGGCTCACGCTGTCCTCCCCCGGGCGCGAGGAGCGGCGTCGACGGGAACGGCGGCTTGGGAGGCCCGGCGGTCCCGGGGACGGCGGAGCTCGGGGCGGCGGAGGGCACAACCACTGGGACCTCCCGGGTGCCGGACGCCCCGGCGGTCCCGGGGACGGCGGAGGGCACGGCCACGGGGACCTCCCGGGTGCCGGACGCCCCGGCGCCCTCCGCTGCCTCGGCACTCGCGGACGGCTGCCGAGCCTCGGAGCCCTCCCGCACGTCCCCGGCGGTGTCCCCGCCGGGAGCCGGGTGGGCATCGGACGGCCCGTGGATCCCGGCGCTCTCACCGGCCTCCGGGACCTCGTCGGAGCCGGACTCCACGCCGGGGTGGGAGGTGGGGACGGTCTCCGGGGGCTGCGGGGCCCGGGGCGCGCGATCGGGGGAGGCGGCCTTCGCCCGGGGAGCGGAGGGAACCGGGGCCTCCGGAGCCCGGCCCGCCCGTGGAGCGGATGGTCCACTGCCGGCACCGGAGGGGGGCGAGGTACTCATCATGATCCTTCCCGGCAGGTCGACCACCACGTGGCAGCCGATGCCGTCTTCGACGCGGATGGAGCCGCCGTGAAGCTCGACGATCTCCTTGGTGATGGCCAGGCCGAGCCCGGCGCCGCCCTCGTCGGCGGCCCGCCCGGCGTCCAGGCGGGAGAAGCGCTCGAACGCCCGCACCCGGTCCTCGGCCGGGATGCCCGGCCCCTGGTCGCTGACCCGCAGCCGGACCCCGTCGTCCCGGCCGCTCGCCGCCAGCGTCACGACCCCGCCGTCGGGACTGTGCCGTACCGCGTTGTCCAGCAGGTTCGCGAGAACCTGGGCGAGCAGATCGGGGTCGGCCCGCAGGCTCAGCCCCTCGGGGATCTCACAGCGGGCTGTGACGCCCTCCCTGGCCAGTACGGCCTCCCGCAGCGCCTGCTCTCCCAGCTGGCGCAGCTCGACGTCCTCAAGCTCGATCCGTCTGGCCCCGGACTCCAGGCGGGAGAGGTCGAGCAGCTGCGCGACGAGCCGGCTCAGCCGCTCGGTCTGGGCGAGCGCGGTGCCGAGCGTGCCGGGGTCGGGGTCGGAGACCCCGTCGACCACGTTCTCCAGCACCGCGCGCAGGGCGGTGATCGGCGTGCGGAGCTCGTGGCTGACGTTGGCCACCAGTTCCCGCCGCTGCCGGTCCACCTCCCCCAGATCGGCCGCCATGGCGTTGAAGGCGCGGGCGAGCTCGCCGACCTCGTCACGCGAGGACGCGGTGACCCGCAGTCCGTACCGGCCCTTGGCGATGGTCTGCGCGGCGGCGGCCATCTCCCGCAGCGGTTTGGTCATCCCCCGGGCGAGTAGTTGCACCAGGACGAGGGCGAACGCCGCGGCCACCGCGATGCGGACGTCACGCGAGTAGCCGGCGTTGATGCCGACCTCGTTGACGACGAACGCCGCCAGGACGGCCAGCAGGATCACCATGCCGAGCTTGATTTTGATCCGGCCCAGGAAGTCGAGGGGTCTCAATGGTCGGCGCATCCCGGTGGTGTGAGGTGTCGTGGTGTGGGTTGAGAGGACATCGACGTGTTTGAGTGACGGAACGTGCCACAAGTTCACGGCCGGACGAGGGCGTAGCCGACCCCGTGGACGGTCCGCACCACGCCGGGGCCGAGCTTGCGGCGCAGGGCACGCACGTGGCTGTCGACCGTGCGGGTGGCGGCCGCCTCGGAGAAACCCCAGATGTCGGCCAGCAGCCGTTCCCGCTCGAAGACCTGGCCCGGCCGCTCGGCGAGGCGGCAGAGCAGGTCGAACTCGGTCCTGGTCAGCTGAGCCTCGGTGCCCCGCACGTAGACGCGGCGCTCGGCGGTGTCTATCTCGATGTCGGCGACGCGGACGACCGTGTCGGCCACGGCGAGCTGGGAGGCCCGCTCGACCCGGCGGAGCAGGGCGTGGATCCGCGCGACCAGCTCGCGCATGCTGAACGGCTTGGCCATGTAGTCGTCGGCCCCGACCCCGAGCCCCACGAGCAGGTCGGTCTCCTCGCCCAGCGCGGTGAGCATGAGCACCGGCACGGGCCGGGCCGCCTGCATGCGGCGGCAGACCTCCAGCCCGTCGAGTCCGGGCAGCAGCCGGTCGAGCACCACCACGTCGGGTCCGGTCTTCGCGTAGGCGGCCAGCGCCGCCTCCCCGTCCCCGACGACCTGCACGTCGAAGCCCTCCGCGGTCAGCCGGTGGCGGACGGCCCGCGCGATCGTCTCGTCGTCCTCGACCACGAGAACACGTCGTTGCTGAGGGGTTGCCATGCCGGGCAGCGTAGACCGGAGCCGTGCAGAAGACCTGTGGTGAATTGTGAAGGTTTTGCGCATGCATCCGGGACCCGGCCCGGATGAGCCGCCTCGCCTTCCCGAGGTCGCCCGCCGGCGTGTCCGAACGCCTGCGAAAGGGCCGGAACCCATCGGCCACCTCGGCCGCTTGACGCGCGGCGGCGCCCCAGGGTCACGCGCCGAGTGCGAGCGCCTCCTCCCCGTGCGCGGGCACCTCACCGCGGATCCGCGGGAGCGCGAGAGCCCGCCGGACGCCACGGAAACGGAAGCCGGGGAGGGTGAAAAGAAGCGTGTCCTCGTTCATTGGTCCATATGCCGCTGAGTGGCTATGTTGCTGTCCGCGATGGGATGACGAACGGGGTGAGCGGGATCGACACTCGAGTGCTGGCGGGGCGTTACCGCCTGCTCAACCCTCTCGGCGAGGGCGGGTCGGGAACGGTCTGGCTCGCCGCCGACGAGATGCTCGGCCGCGACGTGGCGATCAAGGAGGTACGGCTCCCAGCGGACCTCGACCCCGCCCGGCGGCAGGAGATCTGCGCCGCCGCGCTCCGGGAGGCCAACCTCGCCGCCCGGCTCAAGCACCCCTCGATCGTGACCGTCCACGACGTCGTCATCGAGCAGGACCGGCCTTGGCTCGTCATGGAGCTGCTGTCGGGCACGTCCCTCGACAAGACCGTCCGCGACCGGAGCCCGCTGCCGGTGCACCAGGCGGCCAGGGTCGGCGTGGGCATCCTCAGCGCGCTCGCCGCCGCCCACGCCGCCGGGGTGATCCACCGGGACGTCAAACCCGGCAACGTCTTCCTCACCAGGACCGGCAAGGCCGTCCTCACCGACTTCGGCATCGCCGTGGTCGACGGCGAGGCCACCTCGGGCCGGACCGGGCACCTGGTCGGCTCGCCCAACTACATCGCGCCCGAACGCCTGCGCGGCGAGCGCGGCGGCCCCGCCTCCGACCTGTGGTCCCTGGGCGCCACACTCTACTTCGCCGTCGAGGGCGTGCCACCGCACCCCGCGGCGACCCCCGTCGCGGCGATCAGCCGGGTGCTGACCGAGCCGCCCAGGCCGCCGGAGCGCGCCGGCCCGCTGGGACCGCTGCTGACGCTCATGCTCGACCCGGTGCCCGAGGCCCGGCCGTCCTTCGACGTCGTCGCCCACGCTCTGGGGGAACTGGCCGTCGGCCGCCCGGCGGGTTCCGTCACGTCCGTTCTCGCCGCCCCGGCACCCGCCGGGCCGATCGCCCCGGAGCGCTCCCGGCCGGCTCCCGCCGCGGGTCGCGAGCCGCGCGGGAAGCGCACGCTGCTGTGGATCGCCGCCGAACTGGCGGGGGTCGCGGCGGTCATCGGCGCCACCCTGGGCGTGGTCCACCTGCTCTCCGGGAACACGGCCGAGGAGAAACCGGTCGCGTTCAGCGAGAACCCGGGTACCTTCACCACGCCGGTCGACCTGTGCGGGCTCATCCCGGCGAGCAAGGTCAGGCAGGTCCTGCCGGCCCTGAAGGGTGAGGGCAAGCCCACCAACGACGGAGGCTGCCAGTGGGTGGCCAAGGGCATGGGAATGGACGTGCGCCCCTCCGGTGACAAACAGTGGGGCAAGAGCCCCCGGCAGGCGCACGAACTGTTCGTGAACAAGCGCAACATGACCATCCCCAGCGGGCAGAGTCTCTGGAGCTGGGCCGACATCCAGGCGGGCGCCCGTTCCGCGCGCTCCACGGGTCCGCTGGCGGTGAAACCCGCCGGCGACGAGGCGTTCGGCTACGACGTCTACGAGAATCGGAAGACCGGCAGGCTCGAACAGAGTTACGTGGTCATGCGCGTGGACAACCTCGTCCTCGACATCGGTTACACCGTGGTGGACGGCAGCAAGGAGGGCCCCGCGATCCAGGCGGGTGCCCACACCATCGCGACCTGGGTCGCGAACGCGCTGAGCAAGCAGAAAGCGGGCGGATGAACCAGCCAGATGTCTCTCGATCGCAGGGCAGGCACTCGGGCGGGCCCGCCGGCACCGGGCTCGCCGGTCCCGGAGCCCCCGGCACCGGCCCCGGGATCGCCGTCACCGGCCCTTCGGGCCCCTCGGACGCCGGGCTTGCCGCCGCCGGACCCGCCGGCGCCTGGCCCGCCGGCCCTGGACCGGCCGGTGCCTGGTCTGCCGCCGCCGGACCCGCCGATACTGGACCCGCCGGCGCCTGGCCCGCCGGCCCTGGGCCGGCCGGTACCGGACCCGTCGACACCGGACCCGGGGGCGCCGGATCCGGGATCGGCGGGGCGGGGGACGCACCGATGTCGGGGCAGAGTTCGCTGGAGCAGGTGATCGGCCGATCCGGGCCGCTCTCACCCCGGCAGGCCGCGGCGATCGGCCTGGCCGTGCTGGACCAGCTCGTCGCCCTGCACAACCGTGGCATCCTCCACGGCGACGTGCGGCCGAGCACCGTGCTGCTCGGTCCCCACGACCGGATCCTCCTCGCGGGCCCGTCGCTGCCGTCCCGGGACTTCACCCCTCCCGAGGGGGTGACCAGCCCCGCCGCCGACCTGTGGTCGCTCGGCGCCACCCTCTACACCGCCGTCCAGGGGCGCCCACCGGCGCCCGGCGGCTCGTTGGACAACGCGGGCCCGATCGCCGCGCTCCTGTTCGGCCTGCTCGCGGGCGATCCCGCGCGGCGCCCCGACCCCGGCAGCGTGCGCAACGCCCTGCTCGGCATCTTCCACCACCGTGCCGAACCCCCTGCCCTCATGCCTACGGGTTCTCCCGTTCCCTCGGCGACGCCGACGCCTCCCTTCGACCCGGGGGCCTCCGCGCGCCCCATCCCCGGCGCTCCCGCCGGACACCCGCCGGGGCCTGCCGGTCCCGGCACCCCCTTCCAGGACCCGGCGCGCCCCTTCGCCCCCGGCGCGCCCGATCCCCTCGGCCCCGGAACCCCTGCTTCCTCCGGCCACGACACATCCGCCGCCCCCAACCGGCCAACGCCGGAAACCCAGCCCTCGGCGCACTCCTTCACCCTCGGCGCACCCGATCCCCTCGGCCCCGGGTCCTCCGGTCCCGGCTCCCCCGTTCCCGCTCCCCATGTCCCCGGGCCCCCCGGCCCCTCCGCGCCGGGGGTTCCGTCCTCCGGCGGCCAGGGCGGTCCGGGTGCCCACGCTGCGGACGGACCTGCGGCCCACGGCCCCGGGTCCGGTGTGTCCGAGGTTTCGAGCCACGAGACGGTCCGGCTCAGCCGGCGGCCGGAGGGGGACGGAACCGCCCAGCCCGTTCCCGCGGTGGCGGAGGCGACCGTCCCCGTCTGGAAGAACCCGGCCGAGCAGACGGCCGCCATCGTCTCCGGGCTCCCCCTCGGGGAGGTGCCGGACACCCGGCCGACCACGCACGCCGTCCCGGGCGCGCTCCCCGTTCAGGACATGCCTCGCGTTCAGGACACACCTCCCGCCCAGGACATCCCGCTCGCTCACCAGCCTTCGCCCTCTCAGGGACCGGCGCCGTCCCAGGAACAGCAAGGGCAGCAGGGGCCGTACCAGAGCCACCAGAGCCCGCCGCAGGACCAGTGGGGCCCGCAGGGTCACCAGGCCCTGCCGTCCCGGAGCCACGCGCCGCAGGAGCCGCCGTTACCTCCGGGCGTGTTCCCGCGGCGCGAGGCACCGGCGCACGCCGAAACGTCCCCGCGGCACGAGAACCCGCAACCCCACCCCGGCGTCCCGCGGCACGAGAACCCGCAACCCCACCCCGGCGTCCCGCGGCACGACGCGCCGGACCACCCCGGGATGCCCTCTCGGCACGAAGACCCGCCGTCCCTCCCGAGCGCGCCCGCGCCCGGGGCGGCACGGGAGGCCTTCGCGCCGGGAGACGGGGTGACCGGCCCGACCGAACACGCCGAGCGGTCGAGGGGGATCCTCGTCCCCCGGCCGGTCGTGGCGTTGACCGGTGCCCTGCTGTTCGGCATGGCGGTGACCATCGGCGTCCTGCTCGGGCCGGTGATCGCCGGTTCGGGCGAGGACGAGTTCGCCCCCGAGCCCTCCGGCGCGAAGGGCCGCTTCGCGGCGGCCCCCCGGGCGTGCAGCCTGCTCAGCGACAAGCAGGCCGCCGAGCTGGTGCCGAACTTCACCAGCTCGGAGGTCGAGCGCGCCGCGTGCGACTGGCTCAACCGGCACGACTGGCGCAATCCCAACGTGGAGAAGTACGACCTCCGGGTCCGGCTGGTCGCCCAGAAACAGGACGGGTCGGGGATCACGAGGGCGAAGGAGTACCTGGCCGGCAAGAAGAAGGACTTCGCCGACAAGGGCCAGTTCGCCACTCCCAAGCCGACCCCGCCCAAGGACCTGCGGGGCGTCGGCGAGGAGGCGTTCGTCTCCGGCAGCCACAACTCCATCAACCTGTACGGCGGGTCCTACAAGGTGACCGTCGTCTTCCGGATCAGCAACCTGATCGCCGAGGTCGAGTACGAGCGGGCCGGGGTCAAGGACGACCCCGACGGCAGCATCACCGCGGGCGCGGTGAAGGCCGCACGCTGGCTCACCGCGTCCCTGAAGAGCGATGACTGATCCCGCGACCGACCCGCTGCCGGTGCTGGCCGGGCGCTACCGGGCGCTCGACCGGCTCGGCGCGGGCGGGATGGGCGTGGTCTGGCGGGCCCGCGACGAGCTCCTCCACCGCGAGGTGGCGATCAAGGAGGTGAAGCTCGGCCCCAACCTGCCCGAGGCGCAGCGTACCGAGTTGCGGGAGCGCACCCTGCGCGAGGCCCGCGCCGCCGCCCGGCTGGCCCACCCGTCCATCGTGGCCGTGCACGACGTCGTCGCCCAGGAGGGCCGCCCGTGGATCGTCATGGACCTGGTCCGGGGCCGCTCGCTGGACCAGATGATCCGCTCCGGGGGGCCGCTGCCGCCGCGGCGGGTGGCGTCGATCGGGCTGGCCGTGCTCGACGCGCTGGCCCTCGCGCACAGCCGGGGGATCATGCACCGCGACGTGAAGCCGGCCAACATCATGCTGTCGGACGACGGCGGGGTGCTGCTGACCGACTTCGGCATCGCCACCCTGGAGGGGGACGTCCAGCTCACCTCTCCGGACGCGCTTGTCGGCTCCCCCGGCTACATGGCCCCCGAGCGGCTGCGCGGCACCGGCGACGGCCCGGCCGCCGACCTGTGGTCGCTGGGCGCCACCCTGTACGCGGCCGTCGAGGGGCGGGGCCCCTTCCAGCGCGACACGCCGGTCGCCACCCTCGGCGCGGTGCTCACGCAGGACACGCCGTTCCCCTCCCGGGCGCAGGAGCTGGGCCCGGTGCTGCTGGCCATGCTGGCCAAGGACCCCCGGCGGCGTCCCGGCGAGTCCGGGCTGCGCGCGGCCCTGCAGCGGCTCGCCCAGGGGCTGCCCGCCGGACCGCTCTCCCCGGCGACGGGACCGCGGGAGACACCGTCCCGGGCGGCGTCTCCCGCGCCGCCCCCGGTGGAGCCGCGGACCTCGCCGCCGTCCCGGCCGCGCCGTACCGGGCTGATCGTGGGGTCGGCGTTGGCGGTGGCGGCGGCCGGGACGGTCGCGGCGGTGCTGCTGGCCACTCCGGACGGTCCGGCGGCGCCTGTGGCCTCGGCGAAACCGGCCGACGTCGGGCGGTTCGCCACCGCCCCGGACCCGTGCACGTTGCTGACCGCCCCGCAGGTCGCGGCCGTGGCACCGGGCGCGTCGCCGTTGCCCATGGAGGCGCGCAAGGACAGTGAACCGTACTGCAGCTGGGATGCGGCGCGCGGCGCCTCTCCCACCGGGCGCACGCTGAACGTCGCGGTCGGTCACAAGGCCCCGGTCCCCGGCAAGAGCGGCCCTGACGTCGCCCACGCGTTCTTCGTCACCGAGCGCGCCTCGACCGCCGCCGACGAGGGAACCGGCCTGCTGGGATCCACCGGCCCGCTCAGGGACGTCGGCCGCGTCGGGGCGGAGGCGTTCTCCTACGACGTGGTGACCCTGGGGGAACGGATCCACACCATCATCAGGTTCCGGGTCAGCAACCTGCTGATCGAGGTCAACCTGTCGGAGAAGGGCAGACGGGCCGGGCCGAAGCTGCGCCGGGACGCCCTGCGCGTCGCACGCCAGGTCGCCGAGGAGCTGAACAGCCGTGACTGACGACCTCCGCACCGGGACGGGAACCCGGTGCGGGCGGCACCGCGGCCGGAGGACCGGCCCGGGCGCCGAGATGGGACCCCCGGCATGAGCGCCGTCACGGAAGGACCGGCATGAGCGACCCCAATCTCCTGGCCGGACGTTACCGCATGCTGGAGCGCCGCGACCACACCGGCGCGAGCCGGCGCTCGCGCGACGAACTGCTCCACCGCGACGTGACGATCTCCGAGGTGCGCCTGCCGCCGCCGGGGCCGCACCGCGACCGGCTGCTCGGCCGGATCCGCGCCGCGGCGAGCCTGCGGCACCCGGGTGTCGCCGCACTGCACGATGTGATCTCGGGGCCCGACCGGGTGTGGCTGGTCACCGAGGCGGTCGAGGGGCGCTCGCTGCTCCAGACCGTACGGGCCGACGGGCCGCTCACCTCCGAGCGGGCGGCCGAGGTGGGTCTGCGTGTGCTGGACGCCCTGGCCGCCGCCCACGCACGGGGGGTGCGCCTGGCCGCCACGCCCGACAGTGTGGTCCTCTCCTCCGACGGGCGGGTGGTGCTGACCGGCATCGCCGCCCCGGCCTCCGCCGACGAGCTGCGCGACCTGGGTGCGACGCTGTTCACCGCCGTCGAGGGCCGGGCCCCGGAGACGGGTTCCCTCATCGCTCCCCGGATGGCGGACGGCACGCCGCTGGCCGCGCCGGTGACCGGCCCGACCGGCTCCGGCCCGCTGATCCCGCTGGTGGAGAGCCTGCTGACGGCTGATCCCGCTCGCCGCCCCGACGCCACCTCGGCCCGCCTGACCCTGGAGAGGATCGCTCCCGGACCCGCCGCCCGGCAGACCGGCGGCCCGGCGGGCGGGCGCGGAGCACGCCCGGGTGCCGGACGGGCGCGCGTCGTCGCCGCCGCGGCGGCCGCTGCCGCCGTGCTCACCGGCGCGGTCGTCTTCTGGCTGTGGCCCGGACCTGCCGAGCCGGAGCCGGAGCCGACCACCGCGCCGGTGGCGCTCCCCACCGCCTTCTCCCGTGCTCCCGCCCCCTGCACGCTGATCTCGGCGGAACAGGCGGCCGAACTGTCGCTGAAGGCCGCCCCCGTGAAAGAGGGCGCCCGCCGGTGCGAGTGGAGCACCGACGACGACTCGTTGCCCAGCAATCTGCGATACACCCTCTGGGTCGACGTCTTCCGCTTCGCCTCCGACGACAAGGCCCGGCGCGAGTACGCGTCGTTCATGAAGCAGGACCGGGACCGCACCAGGACAGCGGTGGGTGCGCGGCTGACCGTGGTCAAGCCCCCCAGCCCCCTGCCCGGGATCGGCTCGGAGGCCTACACCGTCCAGGCCACCAACACGCTGACCTACTACACCGGGGTGATCTTCCGGGCGGCCAACCTCGTGGTCGCCGTCCAGTACCAGCGGGGCGTCGGCGAGGACGGCGACGGCAGCACGAGCAAGGGCGCGCTCACCGCCACCCGCCGGGTTCTCGAAAACCTCGGCCGGGCGAAGTGACATCTGTTCGGCCCGCACGGCCCGGGGTCTGCTCACCGCAGACGGGTTCCCCGCCCCGGGTGCGTCCCGCACCGCCCCGGCGGACAACGGGAACAGTCAAGATATATCTCGGTTGGAACCCGGGTGGACGCTCCGTGCGTTGGACAGGCGACGCAGAATGAACTACAGACGGGGCGTCCGCCCCGCGTTCGGAGGATGTTGAGGATGTCGCCCATCCAGAAGTACGCGCTCGGCGCCGGGGCCGTGGTGTTCCTGTCGTGGATCTTCCTGCCCGGGTTCGTGACCCTGCTGATCCTGCTCGGCGTCATCGCCGCCCCGGTCGTCGGCTACCTGATGCTCGACCCGTCCCAGCGCCGGCGCCTCAAGCGCATCCGCAGGCGCGGCATCGGACGCTGACACGCCGCAGGGCGCGCTCCTCCGGGGAAGACGGCCCCGCGGAGGAGCGGGCCCCTTGCGGAGGCCCCCGGGGAAGGCCCCGCGGCGCCGCTCAGGCCGCGGCGGCCGCGAGCTCGGTCTCCACGCGACGGGTGACCTTGCGCTCGAACACGAACGAGAGCAGCGGCACCGTGCCCGCGAGCATCACGCCCACGATGTACTGCCACGACCAGCGGGCCTTCATCCCCAGGTTCATGACGGCCACGAGGTAGAGCATGTAGAGGAAGCCGTGGATCGGGGAAACGATCTTCGAGGGCTGCTCGATGCCGAACCCGTACCTGAGCACGATGGCGGTGGTCAGGATGAGCAGCATCACCCCGACGACGTAGGCCAGGATACGGAAGGGTTTGAGAGCGGATTCCACGGTCATCTACCTCGGTTTGGAGATCAGGACATCTTGCAACAAAGACGCGGGGGCGGCCGGGACGGCATCCGGGCGGGGGCTCGGCTCAGGCGGGGGCCGGTTCGGGGTCACGGTCCCGCTCCCCGGTACGGCCGCGCAGGGCGTCGCGCACGAAGTGCCACCACATGAAGACCGCGAACAGCCCGAAGATCCACCACTGGGCGGCGTAGGCGAGGTTGCGCCAGGTGAGCCCGCCGGGCTCGGTCGGCGGGGGGACGCTCACCGGCTTGGCCGCGACCGCCGGGGCCGGAGACTGCCCGGTGGCCACCACGAACCCGTTGCGCAGTTTCGTCCCCGGCCAGAGGTTGATCAGCTCGGCCGACGACACGGTCAGCACCTGCCCCGGCGGCAGCCGCCGGACACGGCGCTGCACGCTGTCGGTGGCCTCCGAGGGCTGCAACCGCCCGGTGACGGTCACCCTGCCCTCGGGTACGGCCGTGGCGGGGTCGTCGGCCGCGGGCACCCAGCCGCGCACGACGGGGATCGAGGTGCCGTCGCCCAGGTCGAGCGGGGTGAGCAGCCACAGTCCCCCGTCCCGCTCGGCCACCAGCAGCTGCCGCGCGGTGTCGAAGGTGCCCTCGGCGGTCACGCGGCGGCTGACCGCGTCGGTGGTCAGGTGCCTGCCGGGCTGGCTGAGGGTGGAGACCGCCACCGGCGCCGGGTCGAGCGTCGCCTGCGGTCTGCCGGACTCCTCGAAGACGCCGAGCTGCCACCGGCCCAGCAGCCCGCACACGACCAGCGCTCCGATCGCGAGCAGGTGGAGCACCACCACGCGGGGAGAGAACAGGATCCGGAGCATGACACCACGCTATCCGCCCCGGCGGGCGGTCCGGTCTCCAGGATCACCCCTGGCCTCCTCCCGGGCCGTCTCGCCCTCCCCCGCAGCCCCGCGTGTCACCGGATGTCCGGGAACGCCCCCTCAACCGTCCGCAAAAGCGGCACAAATCGGTGAGCGGAGGGCATCGGTTATCGCTAAAGTCTTCCCCATGTCTGATCCTCAGCAGATTGACCCCGCGGGCAACACCCAGGCGTTCCGTGCGTTCGCCCAGCGCAAGGACCCGGAGGCCGCTCCCGAGCAGCGCTCGCTCGCCCTGCCGATCACGGTGGCCGTCGTCGTCGCGGTGCTGGTGATCGCGGCCGTGGTCGCCTACCTGCTGCTCTAGCTCTCCGATATCCGCCAGCGCCGACGGCATCGCCATCGGCGCTTTTCGTGTTTCCCCGAGCCTGGCGCCCTGGCGGGCGCCTTCGGATCACCTTCATACCGACCGGTCGGTGTGATGCGGGTCACGGCGTGGCGAGTATGGACGGCGCATCGTCCGCCGATTACATTAGACAAAGAATCCAATAACGCGGAGCGTGAAGCCTCTCACCGTCGCAGCCGGGCGCTCGCCCCGGCCCGGCCGTGCCCCGTCCCGCCGGGGTCCACCGCCCGCCCCGCCGGAAGAGTCAGCGAGGAGACCGCATGAGCGCACGCCCCGGGATCACGATCATCGGCTCCGGCTTCGCCGGGCTCGGCATGGCGATCAAGCTCAAGGAAGCCGGCTACCACGACTTCGTGATCCTGGAGAAGGCCGGCGAGATAGGCGGCACCTGGCGGGACAACACCTATCCCGGCTGCGCCTGCGACGTCCCCTCGCACATGTACTCCTTCTCCTTCGAGCTCAACCCCGGCTGGTCGCGGATGTTCTCCCCCCAGGCCGAGATCTGGGAGTACATGCGCGCCTGCGTCGACAAGTACGGCCTGGCACCGCACCTGCGCTTCGGCACGGAGGTCGTCGGGCTGGAGTACGACGACGCGGCCCGCGACTGGAAGGTGAGTCTCGCCGGCGGGGAGTCCTTCACCACCAACGCGGTGGTCTCGGGCATCGGCGCGCTGCACGTGCCGTCGTTCCCCGCGGTCCCCGGCCGCGAGAGCTTCCGCGGCCCCGCCTTCCACTCGGCGGAGTGGGACCACTCGGTGGACCTGACCGGCAAGCGGGTCGCGGTCATCGGCACCGGCGCGTCGGCCGTCCAGTTCGTCCCGCGGATCGCCGGGCGGGTCGCCCGGCTCCACCTCTTCCAGCGAACGCCCCCCTGGATCCAGCCCAAGCCCGACTTCCCGTTCTCCGCCCGGACCCGGCGGCTGCTGCGCGTGCCGGGGGCCGCCCGGACGCTGCGCAACGCGATCTACTGGGTGCTGGAGACCCGCGCGCTGGGCTTCGCCGTCGACCCCCGCCTGATGAAGGTCCACCAGGCGATGGCCCTGCGCCACCTCGCCGCCCAGGTGCCCGACCCGGCCCTGCGCGCCAAGTTGACACCCGACTACACGATCGGCTGCAAGCGCATCCTGATCTCCAACGACTACTACCCGGCGCTGTGCAGGGACAACGTCGAAGTGGTCACCGACGGGGTGCGGGAGATCCGGGAGACCTCGATCGTCGACGCCACCGGCAGGGAGACCGAGGTCGACGTCATCATCTACGGCACGGGCTTCAAGGTGACCGACGCGCTCGGCGAGCAGCGGATCGTCGGCAGGAACGGCAGGAAGATCCAGGAGGCCTGGCAGGACGGCATCGAGGCCTACTACGGCGTCACCACCACCGGCTTCCCCAACCTGTTCTTCCTCCTCGGCCCCAACACCGGGCTGGGCCACAACTCGGTGGTCTTCATGATCGAGGCCCAGGTCCGGTACGTGATCGACTGCCTCCGCCTGCTGTCGAGGACCGGGGCCAGGGCCCTCGACGTCCGCCCCGAGGCGCAGCGCGCCTACAACGACCGCCTGCGCGACCGCCTCGACCGGCTGGTCTGGAACGAGGGCGGCTGCCGGAGCTGGTACCTGGACGAGCACGGCGTCAACCGCACCACCTGGCCGGGCTTCACCTTCGAGTACTGGGCACGGACCCGGAAGATGAAGCCCGGCGCCTACGAACTGATCCGCTGACCCCGCGCGGGAAGGACCCCGGCCCGCGCGGGGAACGCGGACCCTAGCGGCGTTCGCGCACCACCAGGGCGCTCCCGCCGCCGCGCCTGGTCGGCTCGGCCACCGCCTGGAGCCTGCCGCCGCCCAGGAACTCGACCGCCGTGGCAGCGCCGATCTCGGGATTCGGCGCGAAACCGTGCCCCTTGGCCGTCAACTCGGCGCCGTAGCGGTCGAGGAAGCCCGGCTCGGCCTGGGTCTGGGCGGTGTTGCGCTGGGTGGCGCGCGGGGCGGCGAGCGCCTCGGGCAGCGTCATGCCGAGTTCCCAGCGGTTGACCAGGATCTGCAGCACGGTGGTGATGATCGTCGAGCCTCCGGGGGAGCCCAGCGCGAGCAGCGGCCTGCCGTCCGCCAGGACGATCGTCGGGGCCATCGAGGAGCGGGGCCGCTTCCCCGGTCCCGGCAGGTTCGGGTCGCCGGGGGCCGGACCGAAGGTGAAGTCGGTCAGCTCGTTGTTGAGCAGGAAGCCCCGGCCGGGGACGACGATGCCGTTGCCGCCGGTCGACTCGATGGTGATGTTGTAGGCGACCACGTTGCCCCAGCGGTCGGTGACCACCAGGTGCGTGGTCTCCGGCCCCTCCGCGGCCGTCGGGGTCGCCTGCGCCGGCGGCGCGGACGGCGTGGCCGGGCAGGGCTCGTACGTCCCGTCGGGGGTGCCCGCCGGGGCCGGGTGGGCCATCGCCCGCTCGCCGATCGCGCAGGCGCGCTCCTTGGCGAACTGATCGGACAGCAGCTCCGCAAGCGGCACACCCGGGACGTCGCCGACGTACTTGCCGCGGTCGGCGAAGGCGAGGCGGGAGGCCTCGAGATACTCGTGCGGGCCGACCCGGGGCAGGGTCTCCAGGATGTTGAGCGCCTCGCCGACCGTAGACCCGCCCGAGGACGGGGGCGCCATGCCGTAGACGTCCATGCCCTTGTAGGTCACCTTCGTGGGCGGCCGTTCGAGCGCGCGGTAGGCCGCGAGGTCGGACCGCTCCATCAGGCCCGGCCGCACGTTGCGGGTGGACCCGGGGGTGACCGGCGGTTTCTTCACGGTGGCCACGATCTCCGCGCCGAGAGAGCCGCGGTAGAGCCAGTCGCCGCCCTCCCTGCCGAGCCTGCGGTAGGTCTCGGCCAGCTCGGGGTTGCGGAAGGTGGAGCCGACGGGCGGCGGGGCGCCGCCGGGCAGGAAGAGCTTGGCCGTGGAGGTGAAGTCCTTGAACCGCGCGGCGTTGGCGGCTGTCTGGTCGTGGAACGTCTGGTCGACGGTGAACCCCTCCGCGGCGACCCGGATCGCGGGCTTCAGCGCCTGCCGCAGGGAGAGCGTGCCGAACCGGCGCAGCGCCAGCTCCCACTGCGCCACGCTGCCCGGCACCCCGGCCGAGAGCCCGCTGGTCACGGCCTCTTCGAACGGGATGCCCTCAAGAGACGCGGGCCCCATCGCCCGGGGCGCGGTCTCACGGCCGTCGATGGTGTGGACCTTCTTGCGGCGCGCGTCGTAGTAGACGATGAACCCTCCCCCGGCCAGTCCGGCCGAGTAGGGCTCGGTCACGCCCAGCACCGCCGCGGCCGCGACCGCCGCGTCCATCGCGTTGCCGCCCCCGCGCAGCACGTCCAGCGCGGCCTTGCTGGCGTCGAGGTCGACGGTCGAGACCGCCCCGCCGTATCCCTCCGCGACGGGTTTCTTCACCACCGTCGGCGGCGACGCCACCGCCGGCTGGACGAACGCGACGGAACCTCCCACCAGGATCCCGACGAGGGGGACGGCTAAGCGACGATAGATCATGATGACCTCCCGCAGACAGCTTGACTCAGCCCGTAAGCCTTGTCAGCCCCTTCCCTACCACCGGCGGTGTAGTGCCCCCTGCTTCACCGGGCGGACGTGCCGGCCGGGGCGGTGACCGTAAGGTGCTGAACGTGCGCGCCAAACCTCCCTGGATCGACCGGTCGATGCCCTTGCTCGTGGGCTTCGTCCAGGCGGTGACCAACCGGGGGGCGGAGTGGAACCAGGTCGACCGCGCCCCGGTCGATCTCCTCGGCTACGCCCTGCTGCTGGCCGGGCCGGCCGCGCTGTTCGCCCGGCGCCGCCACCCGGTGCCGACCCTGCTCGTCAGCATCGTGGTGACGTGCGTCTTCATCGCCCGGGGCCACGCCTACGGCCCGGTCTTCCTGACCCCGATCATCGCGGCCTACAACGCCGTCATGCTCGGTCACCGCCGCGTCACCTGGGCGATCTGGATCGCCACCTACGTGTTCCTCATCGTCTACATGACGTGGCTCGCCCCGGTGCCCACCCCGGGGTGGTTCCACGACCTCGCGGTGGCGGCGATCATGGGGATCGTGCTGGCGACGGCCGAGTTCGCGCGGGCCAGGAAGGACCGGCTGGCGGAGCGGGAGCAGGTGGAGAAGGAGGAGATGCGGCGGCAGGCCAGCGAGGAGCGGCTGACCATGGCCCGGGAGCTGCACGACGTCCTCGCGCACAACATCTCCCTCATCCACGTGCAGGCCTCCACCGCGCTTCACCTGATCGACGACCACCCCGAGCAGGCGCGCACCGCGCTGACCACGATCAAGCACGCCTCCAAGGACGTGCTGACCGAGATGCGCTCGGTGCTCAACGTGCTCCGCGACGGCGCGCCCCGTTCCCCCACCGCCGGGCTGGACCGGCTCGACGAACTCGTCGAGCGCAGCGGGCTGCCGGTCGCCAAACGGGTCACCGGGCGGGCCAGGCGGGTGCCGCCGAGCGTCGACCGGGCCGGGTACCGCATCGTGCAGGAGGCGCTCACCAACGTCACCCGGCACGCCCCCGGGGCGTCCGTGACGATCCTGCTGGACTACGGACCCGACACACTGACGATCCAGGTCACCGACTCCGGCGGGAACGCCCCCGGGGAGAGCCTGGGCGGCGGCAACGGCGTCCCCGGCATGCGCGAGCGGGCCGCGGCCCTGGGGGGCACGCTGACCGCCACGCCGTACGGGAGGGGCTTCCGCGTCGAGGCCCGGCTGCCGATCCTGGAGGAAGGGGAACCCGTATGATCAAGATTGTCCTCGCCGACGACCAGGCCCTCGTGCGGGCCGGATTCCGCGCCCTGCTGGACGCGCAGCCCGGGATGACCGTGGTCGCCGAGGCCGCCGACGGCGCGGAGGCCCTGCGACTGGCCGCGGAGCACGAACCGGACGTCGTGCTGATGGACATCCGCATGCCCGGCATGGACGGGCTGACCGCCACCCGGGAGATGCCCCCGGGGCCGAAGATCGTCATCCTGACGACCTTCGAGCTCGACGAGTACGTCTTCGAGGCCCTGCGCAACGGCGCCAGCGGCTTCCTGGTCAAGGACACCGAACCGGCCGAGCTCATCCAGGCCGTCCGCGTCGTGGCCGCCGGCGACGCCCTGCTCTCCCCGAGCGTGACCCGCCGCCTGATCTCCGAGTACGCCAGCCGCGCCAAGGAACCACGCTCCGCCCACGACCTCGGCATGCTCACCGACCGCGAGCGGGAGGTCCTCGCCCTGGTCGGCACCGGCATGACCAACGACGAGATCGCCGGCGCCCTCTTCATGAGCCCGGCCACCGCCAAGACGCATGTCAGCCGCACCATGATGAAGCTCCGTGCCCGCGACCGCGCCCAGCTCGTCGTCATCGCCTACGAGTCGGGGCTCGTCCGTCCCGGCTGGCTCTGACGCTCCGCCGTCCTCCGGTCCCCGCCGTCGCGCGAAAACCTCACGACGCGCCACACCCGGTGCGATACTCAACGTGTTCTTGAGAACACGGAGGGACATATGGTCATGGTCATGACCTCACACCGGAACCACGCCGCCCTGCGGCCCACCCCCGAGACCGCGTCCCGACCCCTGCCGGCCACGGCCCGGGAGCTCTTCGACGCGCTTCCGAGTCTTCCCGGCCTGCGGACCGAAGTCATCGACGGGAGACTGATAGTGAGCCCAGTGGGCACCCCCGAGCACGGCTGGCTGGCCATGCTCCTCGCTTACGAAATGCATCAAATGATCATGGACCGCGACTGGCGCGCCTACACAGGCAACGTCGACGTCTGCATCGACGGGCCCCGCGATCCGGTCGAGCCGGACTTCGTCGTGGCCCCCGCCGACTGCCCCCGCTGGGGCGAGCGCGAGCTGCTCTCCTCCGGTCTCGTCATGGTCGCCGAGATCGTGTCGCCGGGGAGTGTCGTCGACGATCGCGAGCGCAAGCCCGGCATCTACGCCTCGGGCGGGATCCCCGTCATGCTCCTCATCGACCCGGTGGCCGCCCCCGCCACCGTGACGGTGCTCAGCGACCCCAAGGAGGGCGAGTACCGCACGTTCACCCGCGTCGCGGTGGGCTCCCCCCTGCACATCCCCGACCCGGTCGGCTTCACCCTGGACACCTCGGTCTTCGCGAAGGCTCCAGGCAGGTCCTGACCGGAGCCTTCGCAGCACCCCGCTCCGGCGGCCGGTGGCCGGCAACGGCCCCGGAACCCCCGGGAGCCCGGGGTATCGGGGCGCGGTGACGGCCGTTCCGGGGGACGCCGGGAAAAGGTACGCGGGTTTCGCGCCCTTCGCCGGAGCGCGCCCGAGACCGAAGTCCCCGATTACCCTCCGCGATCGGGCCGTCACGTGCCACTCTGTGCTCTGCTGGTCGCACACTGACGCGCACACCGACGGCGGGGAGGATGACATGGGGTGGTGGCAGGGTGATCCGCGGATGGACGCGGTGCCGGTGCCCACCCCCCGCGGCACGGAGCACGAGAACGACACCGACGGCGAGACCGGCCTGCTGCTGGCCGCGCACGGCGGTGACGCCCTGGCCGCGCACCTGCTCGGCCGCCACTTCGCGCAGCGGGGCGATCGCTCGGCGGCGCGGCACTGGTGGGAGCGCGCGGCGGCGGCCGGCAACATCGACAGCGCCTACAACCTCGGCGTCTGGCACGAGAAGCACGGCAGCGTGACCGAGGCCGTGCGCTGGTACGAGCTGGCGGCGGACGCCGGCGACGTCGAGGCGGCGGTGAACCTGGCGACGCTCCTGCTGGAACAGTGCGGTGACGTGCCGGCGGCCCGGCGGTGGTTCGAGACGGCGGCCGGGGCGGGGTCCCGGGCCGCGGCGCGGCGGCTCGCGCTCCTCTGCGAGGACGCCGGTGAGACGCAGACGGCCGGCGAGTGGCACCGCAGGGCGGCGACCGGCGGCGACCTGGCCTCGGCTCACGACCTGGGGTTCCTCGCCTACTCGGGCGGCGAGGACGACGAGACGCTCCGCTGGTGGGATCTGGCCGCCCGGGGCGGCCACGCCGACGCGGCCTACCACCTGGGCCTGTTCCTCCAGGCCAACCGCGACCCCGAGGGGGCCGAGGCGTTCTACCGGCTGGCCGCCAGGAACGAGCACCCCGGCGCCGCGTCCCGGCTCGGCGGGATCGCGCTGTCCCGCGGCGACCTGCGCACCGCTCGCGCCTGGTTCGAGCGGGCCGCCCACACCGGCCGGATCGACGACCAGCGGACGGCCGGGTTCGTGTGCGTGGAGATGAGCGACGCGGAAGGGGCGGGGCGCTGGTTCAGCCGGGCCGCGGCGAACGGCGACCCGGAGGCGGCCTTCAACTTCGGCCTCCTGCTCATCGCCGAGTACAACGACCTGCAGGGCGGGCAGCACTGGTTCCGCCAGGCGGCACAGACCGGGCACCACCGGGCCGCGGTCGAGCTGGCCGCGCTGCTGTCGGCGACGGGTTTCTCGCACGAGGCGGAGCGGTGGCTGGCGAGCCCGCCACCGCGGACCTGGGATCGGACCGCCGAGCCCGAGCTCGTCGCGCGCGCCGAGCTGGCCGCGGCCGCCGTCGCCCGGCAGGGCGGCGCCCCGCTGCGGATCGGCGACCTGACCGAGATCCTCGGTACGTGGGACGTGGTCACCCGGCCGCTCGGCGACCGCGGCGACGTCGTGGCCTGGCTGGCCGAGCGTACCGGGGTGGCACGGGGCGCGATCGAGCACCTGGTCGCGGTCCGGGCCACCCTGCTCCGCCCCGGCGGCGCCCCCTGGCCGACCCCCGCCGAGATCGAGCACGCCCTGGTCACGGCCCGAGCGCTGCGCTCCGCTCCGGCACCGTGACGTGGGGCCCGCGCGGGAGCGCGGGCCCGGAGGGGGGATCAGGCGGCGACGACCTCGGAGACCGGCGTGAACGGCAGGCCGAGGGCGGTGGCGACCTGCTCGTTGGTGAGCCGGCCCGCGTGGGTGTTGAGACCCTGCGCCAGGGCGGGGTCCTGCTGCAGCGCCGACTTCCAGCCCAGGCCGGCCAGCTTGACCGCGTACGGCAGCGTGGCGTTGGTCAGCGCGTAGGTGGAGGTGTTGGCGACGGACCCCGGCATGTTGGCCACGCAGTAGAAGATCGAGTTGTGGACCCGGTAGGTCGGCTCGGCGTGCGTGGTCGGGCGGGAGTCCTCGAAGCAGCCGCCCTGGTCGATGGCGATGTCGACGAGCACGGAGCCCGGCTTCATCCGGGAGACCAGCTCGTTGGAGACGAGCGTCGGCGCCTTGGCCCCCGGGATGAGCACGGCGCCGATGACCAGGTCGGCCCCCAGGACCTCCTGCTCGATGGCGTAGGAGGTGGAGACGAGGGTCTTCAGGCGGCCCTGGTAGATGGCGTCGATGTAGCGCAGGCGGTCGATGTTGAGGTCGAGGACGGTGACGTCCGCGCCCATGCCGACCGCGATCTGCGCGGCGTTGAGCCCGGAGACGCCGCCGCCGATGACGACGACCTTGGCCGGGGCCACGCCGGGCACGCCGCCGGGCAGCACGCCGCGCCCGCCGTTGAAACGCATCAGGTTGTAGGCGCCGACCTGCGGGGCCAGCCGGCCCGCGACCTCGGACATCGGGGCGAGCAGCGGCAGGGTGTTGCCGACCTGGACGGTCTCGTACGCGATGCCGGTGACCTCCCGCTTCAGCAGGGCGTCGGCGCACTCGGGACCGGCGGCGAGGTGCAGGTAGGTGAAGAGGACCTGGCCGGGGCGCATGCGGTGGTACTCCTCCGCGATGGGCTCCTTCACTTTGAGGACCATCTCGGCCTCGCCCCACACGTCGTCGGCGGTGTCGAGGATCTTGGCGCCGGCGAAGAGGTACTCCTCGTCGGGGAGGTGCGAGCCCAGGCCGGCACCGCGCTGAACGTAGACGTCGTGGCCGTGGCGGACCAGCTCGTGCACGCCCGCCGGAGTCGCGGCGACGCGGTATTCGTGGTTCTTGACCTCGGCAGGCACGCCGATCTTCATACGGATTCCTTTCAGAGTTCCAGCGGGAGTGTCACGGTCCGGTCGCGCCGGGCGTGATCACCCGGGGCGTGGCGGGTGCCGGGCGCGGCGGCTCCGCGGCCGTGCCCGGCGACGAGGTCAGAGCCGGCTCCACGCCTCCGTGAGCACGGAGCGGAGGATGGACTCGATCTCGTCGAACTCCTTGGGGCCGCAGATGAGCGGCGGGGCGAGCTGGATGACCGGGTCACCACGGTCGTCGGCGCGGCAGTACAGGCCCGCGTCGTACAGGGCCGTGGACAGGAAGCCGCGGATGAGGCGCTCGGACTCGTCGGCGCTGAAGGTCTGCTTGGTGGCCTTGTCCTTGACGAGTTCGATGCCCCAGAAGTAGCCGGAGCCGCGCACGTCGCCGACGATCGGCAGGTCGTGGAGGCGCTCCAGCGTGCTGCGGAAGACCGGCTCGTTACGGGTCACGTGGCCGAGCAGGTCCTCACGCTCGAAGAGGTCGAGGTTGGCCAGCGCCACGGCCGCGGAGACGGGGTGGCCGCCGAAGGTGTAGCCGTGGGCGAACATCTCGGTGCCGTTCTTGAACGGTTCGAAGAGGCGGTCGGAGGCGATCATGGCGCCGATCGGCGAGTAACCGCTGGTCATGCCCTTGGCGCAGGTGATGATGTCGGGGACGTAGTCGAACTTCTGCCCGCCGAACATGGTGCCGAGGCGGCCGAAGGCGCAGATCACCTCGTCGGAGACGAGCAGGACGTCGTACTCGTCGCAGATCTCGCGCAGCCGCTGGAAGTATCCGGGCGGCGGCGGGAAGCAGCCGCCGGCGTTCTGCACCGGCTCGGCGAAGACGGCGGCCACGGTGTCGGGGCCCTCCATCTCGATGGCGCGGGCGACACGCTCGGCGGCCCAGTAGCCGTACTCCTCGGGGGTCATGCCGGGCACGCCGGTGATCTCGTCGGCGCGGTAGTGGTTGGTGTTGGGCACCCGGACGGAGCCCGGGACCAGCGGCTCGAACATCTGCTTGAAGGCCGGGATGCCGGTGATGGACAGGGCGCCCTGCGGGGTGCCGTGGTAGGCGATCTGGCGGCTGATGACCTTGTGCTTGAGCGGCTTGCCGGTCAGCTTGAAGTACTGCTTGGCGAGCTTCCAGGCCGTCTCGACGGCTTCGCCGCCGCCGGTGGTGAAGAAGACGCGGTTGAGGTCGCCGGGGGTCTCCGCGGCCAGGCGCTGGGCGAGCTCGACGGCCTTGGGGTGCGCGTACGACCACAGCGGGAAGAACGCCAGCTCCTGGGCCTGCTTGGCGGCGGCCTCGGCCAGCTCGCTGCGGCCGTGGCCCGCCTGGACCACGAACAGGCCGGCGAGCCCGTCGATGTAGCGCTTGCCGTGGACGTCGTAGATGTAGGAGCCCTCACCTCGCACGATCATCGGCACCTCCGCGCCCGCGTAGGAGCTGTGCCGGGTGAAGTGCATCCACAGGTTGTCCTGGGCGGCCTTCATGAGCGAGGTCACGTCGGTGTTTTCAGGGTGCGTCATCACGATCTTCCCTCGTTGAGCTGGGCTCTCCACAGTTTGCCCTGCCCTCCGCACCCCTGACAAGTGAAAGCGTGGCAACAGAGTGCAAGAACCTCGGAATCCGCAAAACCTTCATGTAACAACGACGAAATCCGTGATCACCTTCCGAAGGCCCCCTGACCTCGCACAACCCCGGTTCCCCATGGCGGAACCCTTGTGTGCTGGAATCATGCGGATACACAGCGCTTCCAGAGGCTGTGATCCAATAGGACGGACCAGAGAGTGAGATGCGGGGGAATCGTGACTCCGGATGAGATTGAGAACGCCGTCACCGCCGGCATGCCCCGGGCGATCGAGGACCTCAAACGGCTCGTCGCCATCCCCTCGGTGGCCTTCCCCGGCCATCCGGAGGAGCCGGTGCTCGCAGCCGCGGCGCTGACGGAGGAGCTGCTGCGCAGCGCCGGGCTGCCCCACGTGCGGCAGATCCCGGTCGAGGGCAGCTTCCCCGCCGTCTACGCCGAGGCCCCCGCCCCACCCGGCGCGCCGACCGTGCTCCTGTACGCGCACTACGACGTGCAACCCGCGGGCGACCCGATGCTCTGGCGCACCCCGGCCTTCGAGCCGACGGAGATCGACGGCGCCGTCTACGGCCGCGGCGCGGCCGACGACAAGTCGGGCGTCATCTCCCACGTCGCCGCGCTCCGCGCCTTCCAGGGGCGTTTCCCGGTGGGCGTCAAGGTCATCGTCGAGGGCCAGGAGGAGTACGCCGGCGAGCGCCTGGAGGCCTTCGTCGAGCGCAACCCCGAGCTGCTGCGCGCCGACGCGATCGTGGTCGCCGACACCGGCAACCCGAAGGTGGGAGACCCGTCGGTCACCACCTCGCTGCGCGGCATGGGCGCCTTCACCATCGAGGTCCGCACCCTGAAGGAGTCGCTGCACAGCGGCTCGTTCGGCGGCGCCGCCCCGGACGCCCTCGCGGCGCTCATCCGGATGCTCGCCGCGCTCCACGACGACCACGGCGACATCCGGGTCCCCGGGCTGCCGCGCGGCGCCTTCCTCGGCTCCGGCCCCTCGGAGGAGGAGTTCCGCGCCACCGCGGGCGTCCTGGACGACGTCTCCCTGGTCGGCTCCGGTTCGCTGGCCGACCGGCTGTGGGCCTCGTACGCCATCACCGTCACCGGCCTGGACGTGCCGACGGTCTCCGGCGCCATCAACGCGGTCCAGGCGGTCGCCCGGGCGCGGGTGACCGTGCGGGTGCCCCCGGCGGGCGACCCGAAGACCACCATCGAGGCCGTGGTCGACTTCCTGCGCCAGGTGGCGCCCTGGGGCGTGCAGGTGGACGTCGGCGACTACACGCTGGGCGCCGGCTACCTCGCCGACAGCGGCGGCGCGGCCCGCGCCGCGCTGAACCGGGCCATGGAGCGCGCCTTCGGCCGCCCGCCGCGCGACGTCGGCGCCGGTGGTTCGATCCCGCTGGTCTCCACGTTCGCCAGGCAGTTCCCGGCCGCCGCGATCCTGCTCTTCGGCGCCGAGGACGACGACGCCTCGATCCACGCGCCCAACGAGCGGGTCAACATCGGAGAGCTCCACCGCACCGCCGTCGCCGAGGCGCTCTTCCTCCACGAGTACGCCTCCGCGACCGCCTGACGCCGGCGGCCGGTGACACCGGCCGCACCGCCCTCCCCCCACCCCGCCCGGACAGACCGGAAAACCAGGCACGGACAGACCGGAAAACCGGGCACGCCGCAGTGGGGGCTCCCGGCCCGGATACCTCTTGATCGGGTAAAACGCTTCTTCCTACGATCGAGCGGTGGTCTACTCCCCCGCACGACCTCGCCGGCGTCTCCTGCCCTACCTGATCGCGGTGGTGCTGGCCATCGCGCTGATCGCCGGGCTGCGCTGGTACTTCGCCGGTGACGACGCCGGAGGCGGGCAGGCCGCCCCGGCCGCCTGCTCCGGCGAGGCGGTGCGGATCCGGGTGGCGTCCTCGCAGGACAAGATCTGGATCCTGCGGGAGGTCGCCAAGGCGTACAGCGGGCGGGCCGTGGCCGGGCGCTGCGCCGAGGTCCTCATCGACGAGGCGAACTCCGGAACGGCGATGCGGGCGCTGGCCAGGGGGTGGAAAGAGGAGACCGACGGGGCCCGGCCCGATGTCTGGACCCCGGCCGCCTCGGCGTGGGTGACACTCCTGCGCCAGCAGGCCGGAGGCACCGACGGGACCGTGCCGGTCGCCGACGGCACACCGACCCCGATCGTGACCTCACCGCTGGTCTTCGCGATGCCCAAGCCGATGGCCGAGGCGCTCGGCTGGCCGGACAAGGCGATCGGCTGGTCGGAACTGGCCGAGCTGGCGGCCGACCCGAAGGGCTGGGCACGGTACGGCCACCCCGAGTGGGGCCGGTTCAAGCTGGGCAAGACCAACCCCAACTTCTCCACCAGCGGCCTGAACGCCACCATCGGCGCCTACTTCGCCGCCACCGGCACCACGTCCGACCTGACGGCCCGGGACGTGGCCGACGCCGGGACCAGGACGTTCGTGCGGGGCGTGGAGCAGTCGATCGTGCACTACGGCGACATCTCCCTGACCTTCCTGGGCAACCTGCAGCGCGCGGACGACCGGGGGGAGGCGATGGCGTACATCTCGGCGATCACCGTCGAGGAGAACTCGGTCACCGACTACAACCGGGGCAACCCCTCGGGCAACCCGGCCACCCTGGGACGGCACGCGCCGCCCCGCACCCCGCTGGTGGCGGTCAACCCCAAGGAGGGCACGCTCTACTCCGACCACCCGTATGTCCCGCTGACCTGGATGGACGCCGCGAAGAAGGCCGTGGCCGACGACTTCCTGGCCCACCTGCACAGCCCTGCCGTGCAGGCGAGGTTCCAGGAGTACGGCTACCGCTCCTTCGACGGCGAACCGGGCCCGCAGGCCACCGAGCGCAACGGCGTCGTCCCCGGTGCCAGGATCACCACGCTCAGCCCGCCCAGCCCGTCGGTCCTGGACAAGGTGCTGCGGAGCTGGTCGGAGCTGCGCAAGCGGGCCAACGTGCTCATCGTCGTGGACAGGTCGGGCTCGATGGAGGAGGAGGCGCCGGGCACCGGCGAGAGCCGCCTGGAGCTGGCCAAGAAGGCGGCGATCAACGCGCTGCCGCAGTTCCGTGGGGACGACAAGGTCGGCCTGTGGGCCTTCTCCACCGGGCAGGACGGCGAGAAGGACTACCGGGAGCTGGTTCCGGTCGAGGAGGTGTCACGAACCGGTGACCTGCTCCGCCGGCAGCTCGACGGGCTGACCGCCGGGGGCGGCACCGGCCTGTACGACACCACGCTCGCGGCGGTCGAGCGGATGCGCGGGACCAGGGACGAGGGGGCGATCAACGCGGTGGTCTTCCTCACCGACGGCAAGAACGAGAAAAACGGCGGCATCGACCTGGAGAACCTCCTGAGCAGGCTCGATCCGGACGTCCGCCTGTTCACCATCGGGTACGGCGAGAGTGCCGACCAGGAGGTCCTCCGGCGGATCGCCGAGGCCACCGACGGCGCGGCCTACGACTCCTCCCGGGCCGACACCATCGACCAGGTCTTCACAAGCGTGATCTCCAACTTCTGATCCCGGCGGACGCGCGCCCCGACAGTAATCGATCATGACGAACTCCGACAGTGCCTCATTCGTCGGACAAGTACCGACACTTCCGGGGAGGCAGGGGTGTACCAGCAGCCGCAGCGCCGGCGTAGGAACTATGCTCCGTTCATCGTCGCGATCATCCTCGCCGGGGCTCTGATCGTGGCCCTGCGTATGTTCGTCGGCGCGGGGGCGTCCGGCTCGGGGGTGTCCGGAAGGCCGGACGACCCATCCGACGCCGGTGGGCAGGTGAAGGTCTGTGACGGTGACGGGGTCACGCTGACCGTGGCCGCCTCGTCGGAGAAGGCCGAACTGATGAGGAAGATCGCCACGGACTACAACGGCCGGCGGGTCGACGGGCGCTGCGCCGAGGTCGTCGTGGTGACCAAGGCCAGCGGCGGCGCCATGCAGGCGCTGGCCAGGGGCTGGGACGAGCGCCAGGACGGCCCGCGCCCCGACGTCTGGTCCCCGGCGAGCAGCGGCTGGATCACGCTGCTCCGGCAACGCGCCTCGGACGCCGACGCGGACTCCCTCGTCGCCGCCGAGAACCCGTCGATCGCCAAGACGCCACTGGTCATCGCGATGCCCAAGCCGATGGCCGAGGCGCTCGGCTGGCCGGGCAAGAAGCTCGGCTGGTCCGACCTGCTCGACCTGTCGGCCGGCTCCTGGGCCGAGTACGGTCACCCCGAGTGGGGCCGGTTCAAGCTGGGCAAGACCAACCCCAACTTCTCCACCAGCGGCCTGAACGCCACCATCGGCGCCTACTTCGCGGCGACCGGCCTGTCCGGCGACCTGTCGGAGAAGAACGTGGCCGATGCCAGGACCAGGAAGTTCGTGCAGGGCGTGGAGCGCTCGATCGTGCACTACGGCGACACGACGCTGACGTTCCTGTCGAACCTGCAACGGGCCGACGACGCGGGCGCGGGCCTGAGCTACATCTCGGCGGTGGCCGTGGAGGAGAAGTCCGTCTGGGACTACAACCAGGGCAACCCGACCGGCGCCCCCGCGACGCTGGGCGAGCACGGCAAGCCGAAGGTGCCGTTGGCGGCCATTTACCCCAAGGAAGGCACGCTCTACTCCGACAACCCGTACGCGGTGCTGACCGCGCCGTGGGTCGACGAGGCCAAGCGCAAGGTCGCGGCCGACTTCCTGGCGCATCTGCAGGCGCCGGAGCAGCAGGCGCGGTTCGCCGAGTTCGCCTTCCGCTCGCACGACGGCAAGGCCGGCAAGCTGATCACCCAGGAGAACGGCCTGCTGCCCGCCGAACCGAGGACGACGCTCAGCCCGCCCGCCCCGAACGTGCTCGACAAGGTCCTGGCCAGCTGGGCCGATCTGCGCAAGCCCGCGAACGTCCTCATGGTGATCGACGTCTCCGGCTCGATGGGCGCCCCCGTGCCCGGCACCGGCAAGAGCAAGCTGGACCTGGCCAAGCAGGCCGCGATCAACGCGCTGCCCCAGTTCGGCCCGCACGACAAGGTCGGGCTGTGGATGTTCTCCACCAAGCGCGACGGCGACAAGGACCACCTCGAACTCGCCCCGCCGGCCGTCGTCGACGACGCCCAGCGCAAGAACCTGCGGGCCAGGCTGGAGGGTCTGACCCCCGACGGCGGCACCGGCCTGTACGACACCACGCTCGCCGCCTACCAGAAGGTGCGCGAGCTGCGGAAAGACGACGCGATCAATGCGGTGGTCTTCCTCACCGACGGCAAGAACGAGGACGTCGACAGCCTCTCCCTGGAGAACCTGCTGCCCGAGCTGCGCACCGAGGCGGGTCAGGAGACGGTGCGGGTGTTCACGATCGCCTACGGCCAGGACGCCGACCTCGACGTGCTCCGGAAGATCTCCGAGACGACCAGCGCGGCGGCGTACGACTCTCGCGAACCCGGAAGTATCGACCAGGTGTTCACCGCGGTGATATCCAACTTCTGATGGGGCGCTTCGTCGAAGAACTCAAGGATCCGTGGGGCCTGCTGCTCGGCGCGACCGCCGCGGGCGCCGCCTGGGCCGTCAGCGTGCACCCGGCCGCCGCCGGGTTCGTCGGCGTCGTCATCTGGCTGTCCAAGGCCGGGATCGCCGCCCTGCAGGGCGACGGGGGCCGCCCGGAGCCGGCCGTCACCGCGGGCAGCCAGGAGGAGTACTGGCTCCGGCGGGCCGGGACGGCGGCGCGCGGCTTCGGCGAGCTGAGCGCCTCGCTTCGCCACGGCCCGCTGGCCGAGCGGATCGCGCGGATGCGCCCCCAGGTGGACGACTCGGTGGCCACGCTGGAGCGGCTGGCCGAACAGGCCTCGCTCACCGGCACCGCGCTCGACAGGTTCGACCTCGCCAGGCTCCGGCAGGAACGCACCCGGCTGACCCGGGCCCGCGGCAAGGCCCGGGAGGGGCTGGTCGAGGACATCGACCGCGCCCTGGCCTCGCTGGCCTCCCAGCAGGCCGTGGTCGAGCGGCTCTCCACGGCCCGGGAGCAGGTGCTCGCCCGGATGGAGTCGAGCGCGATCAGCATCGAGGAGTTGCTCGCCCGGGTCGTGGAACTGTCGGCCCTGTCGGCGGGCGGTCCGCTGGAGCCAGCCCGGGTGCTGGACGAACTGGCCGACGCCCTCGAAGGGGTGCGCCGGGGCCTGCACGAAACCGAGCAGATCACGCGCGACGCGCTGGACCGATAAGGAGCCCCCATGTTCAAGGTCATCCGCCGGGCCTGGCGCTATCTCGTCTTCGCCCTCTCCGGGCGACTGGACGAGCTGAGCGACCCCCGCGTCCAGATCGAGCAGGCCATCCAGGAGGCGAAGGAACAGCACCGGCGGCTGAGCCAGCAGGCCGCCGCGGTCATCGGCAACGAGCGCGAGCTGGAGCTGAAGCTCGCCCGGTCGCTGGAGGAGACCGAGAAGCTGCAGGCCAACGCCCGCCAGGCGATCCTGCTCGCCGAGCGGGCGCGCGCCGCGGGCGACGAGGACAAGGCCCGATCGTACGAGGACTCGGCCCGTGCCTTCGCCTCCCGGCTGGTCGCGGCCGAGACCGCGCTGCAGGACTCCCGGCTGATGCACGAGCGGGCCCGGCAGGCCTCCGACCAGGCCCGCGCGGCGGTCGAGACCAACGCCATGGCCCTGCAGAAGAAGATCGCCGAGCGGGTGCGCCTGCTCTCCCAGCTCGACCAGGCCAAGGTTCAGGAGGAGCTCAACAGGGCGATGGGCGACCTGTCCGGGCTCACCCCCACAGGCGACACCCCCACCCTGGACGAGGTCCGCGAGAAGATCGAGAAGCGGTACGCCCGCGCCCTGGGCGAGGCCGAGCTGACATCCAACTCCGTCGAGGCCCGCATGATCGAGGTCGAGCGCGCCGCCATCGACGCCGAGGGCGCCGCCCGGCTGGAGGCCATCAGGGAGAGTCTGGGCCTGGGCGGCGAGCCGGGAGCGGGGAATCCGGGCGGCAGGCCCGAGGTGGAGAGATGACGGCCCCGGCCTGGCCTGTGCCCTTCCGGCGGCCTTCCGGCGATTTCTGGACGGTCTCTGACGGTCTCTGACGGTCTTTGGACGGTCTCTGACGGTCTCTGACGGTCTCTGACGGTCTTTGGACGATCTCCGGCGACGGGCGACGGGTGACGGCCTCGGTCTGCCACGTCTCTCCCGATGCGCTTCCCGCGGTTGGTGGCCGCGTCAGCGGGCGGGCAGGACGGGCAGGTCGTACACGCGGCGGATGCTGCTGGGCGCGGCGCTGAGGTCGGCACCGTAGACGTGGAGCGAGATGGCCGTCTCGTCACCCGTGTTGTGGACCCGGTGGATGTCACCGGGCGGGGCGAAGCCGCTGACCTCGCCGACACGGTTGGCCGCGCGGCCGATCTCGGTGAGGTGGTCGCCGTGGTCGCGGTAGAGCGTCTCGTACTCCACGCCCTGAAGCACGCCGAAGACGCACCAGGCGATGTGGTCGTGGATCGCGGTCCTCTGGCCGGGCCGCCAGACCACGGCCACGATCGAGAACGCCGTCTCGGCGTGGAGGGTGTGGCCGACGTAGCGGTCAGGGTCCCCGAGGCGCTCCTGCGCGGTGAGGATCTCCGGGGGCGGCAACCACCGGCGCAGCAGGTCGGCCACGGCGAAAGCCGTCGCCCGCGGTCCGGCGGAGGGGCTGACGAGCTCCCTGACCCCCGTGACCAGCTCCGGCAGGCCTGGGCGGGTGAGCGTCATCGTTGTCATGGTTTCAGGGTGCGCCCGGCGCACCCATAAGGTCTAATGCCTATTTTTCGCTTCATTCATAGATATGATTAATAAATGCTTGATCTCGTGCGGCTCCGCGTCCTGGCCGCGGTGGCCAGGCACGGCTCGGTGACCGCGGCGGCCAGGGAGCTGCACTACTCGCAGCCCTCGGTGAGCCACCATCTCGCCAAGCTCGAAGCCGAGACGGGGGCCAAGCTGGTCCAGCGGGCCGGCCGGGGCATCCGGTTGACCGAGGCGGGCCGGCTGCTGGCCGAGCGGGCCATCGAGATCATCGGCCGCATCGACTCGGCCTCGGCCGAGCTCTCCGCGCACGTGGGCCTGCGCGCGGGCCGGGTCAGGCTGGCCGCCTTCCCCTCGGCGCTGGGGACGTTCGTGCCCCGGGCCGCCGCCACCCTCACCGAGCGGCACCCCGGCCTGGAACTGCGGCTGACCGAGACCGAGCCGCCCGACGCGCTGCGCATGCTCCGGGCGGGCTACGTGGACGTGGCAGTGATCTTCCGCTACGACGACACCGCCCCCGAGGACGAGGGCATCCGCCTGACCCACCTGCTGGACGACCCCAGCTACCTGGTCACCTCGGACCGGACCGGTGACCTGGCTTCGCACCGGCGCTCCCGGTGGATCGGCGGCTGCGACCGGTGCCGCAGCCACCTGCTCGACCTGTGCGCCAGGGAGGGCTTCGAACCGGAGATCTCCTTCACGACGGACGACGTCGTCGCCGTCCAGGCCCTGGTCGCCGCCGGGATGGGGGTGACGGTCCTGCCCGGTCTCGCCCTGCGGTCCCATCGCAACGCCGAGGTGAACGCGATCGAGATCCCCGGTTCGACCCGCCACGTCTACGCCGCCACCTACGGCGAGCCCCCCGACCCACCGGCCACCGTCGCTCTGATGACCGCCCTCGCCTCGGTGACGAACCCATAGCTCCCCGGCCTCGAACAGAACGCGCGAACCGCCGTCACCGCCGGTCCCGAGGGCGACGCCGACGGCCCCGCCGCCGTGCCGCGAAGGACCCGCACGGGCCGCCGCCGTGCCGATGAGGACCCGCACGGGCCGCCGCGACGGAATGCGCGGGCGGCGGCGTCCGCCCCGTTCATCGCGGCCGTTCCGGCGGACGGCCCGAACGGACGGCCCGAACGGACGGCCCGAACGGACGGCCGGATCCGCGGACGTCCCGAGCGGTCGAGCCTGCGATTGGCTAGCCTCGGGTGGTGTCCATACCGATCGTTGTGATCCGCGATGTCACCGTGGAACTCGGCGGCGATCCCGTTCTCCGCGACGTCAGTCTGACGGCCGCGGCCGGTCAGGTCGTCGCGGTCGTCGGTGCGAACGGCGCGGGGAAGTCGACGCTGCTGCGCTGCCTCGCGGGGCTGCACCCCATGACCTCCGGCGAGCTGCGGGTCCTGGGCGGCCCACCCCGGGACGACGCCGCCTTCTGGCGCGACGTCGCCCTGGTCGGCGACGAGCCGGCCTGGTACCCGGGGCTGACGGTCCGCGAGCACCTGGAGCTCGCGCATGCCGTCCACTCCCCGGCCCGGCTGGCGGTCGGAGCGGCGCTGGACCTGTTCGACCTGCGCAAGCGCGCGGACGCGTCCCCCCTGGCCCTCTCCACCGGCCAGCGGCAGCGGCTCTCCCTGGCGGCCGCCCTGCTGCGGCCGAGCAGGCTGCTGCTCCTGGACGAGCCGGAGCGCGGACTGGACAAGGCCTTCCGCGAGCGCCTGGGCACGATCCTGTCGGAGTACGCGAGCACGGGCGGCACGGTGGTCATGGCGACCCACGACCACCGGCTCGTCGAGACCACCCGGGCGCGGCAGGTCACGCTGGCGGCCGGGCAGGCGGTGAGCACGGGATGACCGCGGTCCGTGACGTCCGCGCCTTCATCAGGTCCCGCGCCGTCACCCCGGCGGGCTGGCTGGACCGGTACGAGGCGCTGTTCGGGCTGGCGATGGCGGGGGTGGTGCTGGCCCAGCCGATCTCGTCCGCGCTCGCCGCGATCAGCCGCCCGGCGGACCCGTCGCGCGCGGGTGCCGGGCTCGCCCTGGTCCTGCTCGCCTACGCGGGCTTCCTCGCCATCGCCCGTGCCCTCGGCCCCGTCGCGCTTCCCGCCGCCGACGCCGCCTGGCTCCTGCTCTCCCCGCTGCACCGCCGCGGCGTGCTGGGACGGACGGCGGCGCTCCTGCTGGGAGTGTCCGTGCTCGCCGGGGCCGCGTTCGGCGTCGGCGCGCTCGCCGTCCTGGGCGCGCCGGACCAGCTGACGCTGCGGCTGGTCACGGCCGTGCTCCTCGGCGTCTCGGCGGGTGTCGGCGGCATGGCGCTGACCGTGCTCTCCCAGTCGTCGCCGACCTGGGAGCCGTGGCTGAACGCGGTTCTCGTGACGACCACGCTGCTGGCCGTGGCAGCCACGCTCGCGGCGGTGAACAGCCCGCTGCGGCGTCTCCTGGCCGGCCTCACGAACGCGCCCGCGCCGCCGGGCGCGCTCCTGGCCGGGCTCGCCCCCGCGGCCGTCGGCATGGATCCGGGAGCGCTGACCTGGATCACCGAGGACAACCACTGGCGGGGGCGCGTCCTGCGCTCGCGCCGCTGGCCGCGGTTGCCCGCCCCGCAGGCCCTGGCCTGGCAAGAGTGGCGCCGCCTGGGACGGCGCCCCGGGCGGCTGGCCGCCCTGTTCGGGTCCGCCGTCCTGCCCGTGCTCGCGGCCCGCGCGGCCGGCGGCGCCACCGCGGCGGTGCTGGGCGCCGTGCTCGCCGGGGCGCTGGCCGCCGCGGTCGCGGGCACCTGGGGTGCGCGGCGCGACGCCGACAATCCCGCCCTGGCCCGGCTGCTCGGGGTCGGGGCCCGCGCGGCGCTGGCCGCGCGGTCACCGCTGCCGGCACTGCTGGGCGGCGCCTGGCTGACCCTCGCCCTGACCGGCCTGACCCTGTCGGGCGCGCTCGCGGCGGGCCCGTGGTGGCTGTTCGGGCCGCTCGCCGCCCCCGCCCTGGCCGCCGGGGCCCTGCGGATGGCCCGCCGCAGGCCGATCGACCACACGATGCCGGTCATCGAGACTGCCGGCGGGGCGGTGCCGACGGGTCCGCTCATCTGGGGGATGACCGGCGTGGACGTCGCGGTGCTCGGCTGCCTCCCGCTGGTGGTGGCGCTGGCCGTCCAGCCGCCCGCCCTCACCGCCTTCCTGACCGTCCAGGCGTTGACCGGGACGGCCGCCCTGCTGGGCTACCTGCTCCGGGCGGAGACGGGCGGACGTCTCCGGGCCTGACGGCCACCGGCTCTCACCCCGCGCGGGAAGACCTCACCGGTGCGCGGTCCAGGCACGGGAAGCCGGAGCCGAGGCGGTCCGCCCCGGCGGGTGCCGGGCCGGAGTAAGAGACAAGCCTCGGGTCCTCTGAGGTCTTTGTGGCCTCACCGCCCCTGGACCTGCGCCTTGTGCCATGGCAGGCGAGCACCGTCGGTGGCGCCCCGGACCCGGACCGGGGCGCATGCGGCGGCCCCGCCCTGTCAGGGCAGGCTCTCAGGCCAGCAGGAACTTCAGCCGGTCGTCGGCCAGCCACGGCGCGATCTCGACGATCTCCGCGCTGACGACGTCCTGTTCGACGAACGGGTCGGCCGCCACGCGAGCCTCCAGTTCCTCCCGCGACGTGCCGTGGGCCACGATCGCGCCGCCCGCTCCCGGCTGGATGCCGCCGACCAGCAGGAACACGCCGTCGTCGACACCGCGCTCGATCCACTCCTGATGAGCGGGCATGTGCTGTTCCGCAGCGCTCTTGTTGGCGGAGAACCGCAGCAACACCACGAACATGTATGTCTCTCCGATCGTTGGAAGTGGCCGCGTCAGGCGTTCGCCGACGCGGTGTCGTCGGGCACGGCGCCGGTGGCGCTGTCGGGGTCCGCGGCGTACCGGCTCAGCCAGTGGTGCATCCGCTGAACCTCGCGGCGGATGAAGTCCTCGTCCCGGAAGGCGTGCGCCAGCGTGGCGACGCCCTGGCTGAAGGCCAGGACGTGCATCGCCAGCGCATCGGCCTGCGTCTCGTGTCCCAGTCGCGTGAACTGCTCGCGCAGCCACGCCCGAAAAAGCGTGAACAGGCCGCCGGCCTGGTCCAGTGCGGGGTGCTCGAGTTTGGCCAGCTCCGTGGTCAAGGTGCCCACCGGGCAGCCGTAGCTCTGGATGTCGGCGCGGTTGGTCACCACGATCTCGACGAACCTGCGGATCCGGCCGAGGGGATCGGCCTCCTCGGCCTCCCACTGCTTGAGCATCCGCCGCCTGGCGTCCAGCCGCGCGGCGATCACCGCGCCCAGGATGTCGTCCTTGGATTTGAAGTGGTAGTAGAAGTTCCCCCGGGAGATGTGCACGGCCTGCGCGATCGCCGCGAAGGACGTGTGTTCATACCCCTGCCGGTAGAACAGCTGATCGGCCGCCTCGACGATCTGCTCCCGGGTCGTCGCACCACCCACTGCCTCGCACCTCCCGCATTCCCGGTCACCTCACAGAACCGCTCCAGGACAGCCGTCCCAGGAGGAGTATTAGGACAGTCGTCCTACGCGATGTCAACTCGGGAGGGCATGGTTGAGCCGAAGGCATCACGGTGGTGAAGATGTTCGGGCAGGCCAAGCGACGGCTTCCGCTGCGACGCCCGCGCGTTGCCCTGGTGGTCGGCCGGTTCGGAGAGGCGGTGCCAGCGAGTGTCACACCCGCATGAGGGGTTAGCGCGAGCGCTGGCCGAGACGGAGCAGCAGGTGCGCCGCTACCGGCGGCTCGTCGAGGCCGATCCCGACCGTCACTCTCCCGGCCTGGCGAGCGCGTTGGACGCCCATGCCCTCCTCCTCGGCCTGTCGGCCCGTCGGAAGGACGCGGTGCCGGTCGCCCGGGAGGCCGTCGACCTCTACCGTGACCTGACCAGAAGAAAGCCCGACGAATACGCCTCGGCCTTCGCCTCGTCGCTGATCAACCTCGGCAACCAGCTGGCCGAGCTCGGCCATCACCACCACGCCCTCGTTCCCATGCGAGAAGCCGTCGAGCTGTGTCGCCACCTCGCCTCGGCCGGCCCGGAACTGGTCTCGTCACTGGAGTTCATCGGCATCAAGCTGGGCGAGATGGGCCGCCATGACGAGGGCATGCGGCTGATGAGGGCGGGACGCCTCGACGACGCCCTCGTTCTCTTCCGGCAAGTGATCGACGTCCTGGACGGAGAATCGGCCGCCGCCGCGATGGCATCTCCGCTGCACAACCTCGCTTTCGTGCTGACGAAGCTCGGCCGATACGGCGAAGCCCTCGGCCCTCTCGACCGTGCCGTGCACATCCACCGCGCCCTGGCGACGTCCGACGCCAGGCGCCTGCCGCAGCTCGCCTCGTCCCTGAACAACCTCGGCTGGCTCCTCCTGGCGCTCAGCCGGTTCGAGGACGCCCTGGTCCCCCTGAACGAGGCCGTCGCTCTCTACCGCCGGCACGTCGAATCGCCCGACGGGCACGCACGCAGCCTCTACAACCTCGGCGTCGGGTTGGGGCACCTCCGGCGCCACCGCGAGGCCGTGACCGCGACCGAGGAAGCCGTCGACCTGCTGCGCCCGCTGGCCGCCTCCGACTCCGGCGCTCACCGCGCCGGCCTCGCGGACGCACTGACCTGGCTCGGCAAGCAGCTCAGGCACCTCGGTCGCCACCACGAGGCCCGCGCCGCGGAGCGTGAGGCCAGGCGCCTCTAGTACTACAGCCTGATTTCGTGATGTTGGAGCCAGCGTTTCCAGTAATGGCTGG
>NZ_BAAAVI010000016.1:0-143541 GCF_039534445.1 Streptosporangium fragile
GACCTGACGGCCGAGAACCAAGCGATCTAGCCTCCAACTTCGCCGGGGCGATCCAGGGAGGATCGGCTGGAAATAGACCTCAGCCGCATCCTTGCTCGTAGGATGGACGATCAGCCGCCACTCCCTCAGTTGGAACGCGGGCGCCGCCGTTACGGCGTAGAGGAAGACAAGGGCGAAGATCAACCTTGATCGCATGCGCGGTGAGTCTAAGGGAGTTCGCGACTTGGTTACGCGCCCTGGATCTTCGATCACCCTCGGCCACCGCAGACCTTGGCCACCTCGTGGCGATCGTAGGGCTGCATTGGGGCGGCGGCGCGACCAGAGGTCGGCGGGTGGCGTGGGTGCGGCGCGGCGGGCGTGCGGCGATGGCCCGGAGTCCTGCGCGCCGCCGGGACCGGCCCCCAGGCCGCATGCCCGGCCCGCGCCGGCAGGCGCAGGGCCGGGTACGGCGGCGCGGCGCGCCGCCATACCCACATGGCTCAACGCCGGCGTCCCGGCTCCCCAGGTGGCGGAGTGGGCGGGGCACAGCGTGGACGTACTCCTCCGCGTCTACGCCAAATGCATCGACGGCCAGGACGCCGACGCCAAGCGCCGCATCCTGGACGCGACCAGACCACCCACGATGACGGCCCCGGACGCCCCGGAAACTTCAGCACGTATTCAGCACGATCAGCCGTAGGGCACCGGTGCCAGCCGGACACGGCCGGACATGAACGAAGAGGGCCCCTCACCACGTTTCCGCTGGTGAGGGGCCCTCTTTGCTGCTGGTGGCAGGTCCAGGGTTCGAACCTGGGTAGGCTAAGCCGACGGTTTTACAGACCGCTCCCATTGACCGCTCGGGCAACCTGCCTTGTCTTCCGCTTGCGGCGGCGACAGGGAAAAGAATAGCGGACTTCCGGGCTTGACGTGACATCGGTGGAGGGCACCCCCCGATAGCCCGCTCTTTCTGGACTTTCACCCCTGGTCTCCACTCGCGTCGAGCTCGCCTGGGGCACCCGGCGCAGGGTGCGGACCGGGCCGGGACGCTTTCCGGATCTTGAACACCGCCGTTTCGATGATGACGGTGACCTTCATGATGGGCAGGCGGGTGAAACGCTAGGGTCGGCAGGAGAGCTAGGGAGGATAGTCGACGCATGGCCGACAGCAGTTTTGACATCGTCAGCAAGATCGACCACCAGGAGGCCGACAACGCGCTGAACCAGACGGTCAAGGAAGTCGGGCACCGATTCGACTTCAAGGGCACGGGTGCGAGCATCGCCTGGTCGGGCGGGAAGAAGGCCGTCGAGATCAGGGCCAACAGCAAGGAGCGCGCCGAGGCCGTCCTTGATGTCTTCAAGGAAAAGCTGATCAGGCGGGGGCTCTCGCTCAAGATCCTGGATGCAGGCGAGCCCAAGCTGTCCGGCAAGGAGTACCGTCTCATGATCACCCTCAAGGAGGGCATCGACCAGGAGAACGCCAAGAAGATTTCGAAGATCATTCGTGATGAGGGGCCCAAGGGCGTCAAGGCCCAGATCCAGGGTGAGGAACTGCGGGTGAGCTCGAAGAAGCGGGACGAGCTGCAGGAGGTCATCGCGCTCCTCAAGGGCAAGGACCTGGACATCGCCCTGCAGTTCACGAACTACCGCTAGCGAGCGGGCACTCAAGGCCCTGACATGGGGGTTCAGGGCCTTGCCCCCCCGGGAGGGCACATTCGGGGCACATGGCCGGGGCACGAGGTCGTCTTGTGTCCCGGCCGTCGGCGTCTCCGTCCCGGAAGAGCGCCGCCGCCGGAAAGGCTGTCACTGGCGGGAAGTCTTTGCGCTCTCGTCCTCGTCCCATCTGCGCCGGTCGATCGCGAGGCGACTCATCCCCTTGGTCACGCCGACGGCGCATCGGACCTCCTCCCGTTGGACGGTGACAGTACGCCGGGCGACCCCCTTGCACCCGGCCGCGTTCTCATCGGACGGGTCGACAGCGTGTGGCTGCGAGGAGCCGCAGGCCACGACTCCCCCGATGGCCGGCGGGTCGTCTTCGAGCGCCGCCGTGGCATAGCTGAACCTCCGCGGCAGGAGCGGGGCGCAGGGTTCTCCGCGGGGAGAGCTCATGTAGATCACCGATCGAGATGTGCCCACGCCGGAACGTTCACGCCGTACTTGACCGCACTAAATGTTCCGGTAAGGCAAGATCACCCCGAAGGTGATGTGATCATCAAGGTATGGGCATACTGTCCGTTACATGGGGAAAATTTACGATCGGCTCGACGACCGGTTGCGTAAGTTCATCCGAGCGCAGCCGATCTATTTCGTGGGAACCGCTCCCGAACAGGGCGGTCATGTCAACATCTCCCCCAAGGGGTACCCCGACACCTTCGCCGTTCTCGACGACACCACGGTCGCCTACCTGGACCTGGACGGCAGCGGAGTGGAAACGATCTCCCATCTCCGCCAGAACGGCCGCATCACGGTCATGTTCTGCGCCTTCACCGGACCACCCAAGATCCTCCGCCTGTACGGCACCGGCAGGGTCGTCGTCCCGGCGGACCCCGACTTCGCCGTACTGATCAAGAATTTCGGCCCGCACCCCGGTGTCAGGTCGATCATCGTCGTCGACTGTGACCGTATCTCCGACTCCTGCGGCTTCTCGGTGCCTTTCATGTCGTACGAGCAGGACCGGACACTGCTGGACGAGCGGGCGGGGCGCAAGGACGTCCAGCAGCAACGCGCCTACCGGGCGAAGAACAACCGCGAGAGCATCGACGGCATCCCCGGCCTGTCGGCCGAGGAGACCGACCCGGTGACTCAGCACTCCTGACGGGGATTCCCGAGAAGGAGCTTCCCGCCGGCCTCCGTTCGCGTCGGCGACAGGCACCAGGAAACCGAAGGGGGTCCCCTCGACGGCCTCCGCGGGTTCGTGCGTGCCGGCGAACGGAAGAGCGGGTGACGTGCGGCCCTCCGGCACGGTGGCCGGAGGGGCCATACCGGGTCACGATCCGAGCGGTCGCACGCGTAGGAGTACCAGGTCTGACCGGCCTTACCACCACGGCGAGTCGTACCGCGCCGGGTCCGCCGACCGTAGCCAGCCTGTTCGCCCCCATCCGAAGTGCTTTCTGCACTTTTTGCCTGCGGTGTGATGACACTCGCGGCAACATGGCCGGTCAGCGCAGTGGGAAGCGTACAGTAGCGCCTATGTAACGGACGCCCTCCTCGTATGTTCGGAATTCTGGGGGTCCTTCATGGGGTTGTTCCGCTACTTGAGCGTTTCCATCGTGGCGGTCATGACAGTGGGGGCGGGCGCGTCGGCGCAGGCGGAGGGCGGGGAGTCCCCGGTGCGGTACGCGGGGCTCGACAGGTGCGTATGCGCCCCGTGGAAGCTCTGGCTGCGCGGCGGTGACGTGGTCAGGCTCGGCGACGCCCGGGTGTTCTCCACCGGCAAGCAGCGGGCCCCGCTGGCCCTGTCGCCCGACGGAAGGCACGTCGCCTACTTCCACAAATCCACCGGAGCGCTGGTGGTGCGGGAGATGGCGACCGGTGAGGTACGCAGGGTGCCCGGCCTGGCATGGTCGCGCGACATGTACGCGGCGCGGCTCGACCTCGCCCCGGGCGGGCGCTACGTGGTGCTGGGCGTCGGGCGGGACAACCGCATCGTGGACGTGCACAGCGGCCGGGCCGCCGAGGTGCCGCCGGGGCTGCGGCCGTGGAGCTTCAGTCCTGACGCGCAGTTCGTCCTCGCGGTGGATGACGCGTTCCGGGCGGGGATCTACTCGGTAACGCCGTTCGCCGAGACAGGACGCGTTCCGGTGGGGGGCGCACTCAGCCCTCACGGCACGACCGTCGCCCACTTCACGGCGCGCGACTCGGCGATCGGCCTGTGGAACGTCGCAGCGGGCAGGACGGCCAGGCCCAAACCCATCCCGCTGCCCCGCGGGCAGACGCCGACCCGGTTGCGCTGGAGCGGCGACGGGCGCCTCGCCGTGCAAACGGTGACCCCCCGCAGGCTCAGAGCCGGCGGGGGTGCCCGTTACAGCTGGTACCGGGTCGATCCGGCGTCGGGCAGGACGGAACGGGTGAGCACCTTCGCCGTGCCCGGGTCCGTCCACAACCCCATCGTCACCGGCCTGGCTCCCTGACCCACACCCGGGTCCGTCCACAACCCCATCGTCACCGGCCTGGCTCCCTGACCCACACCCGGGTCCGTCCACAACCCCACCGCCACCGGTCCGGCTCCCCGGCCCGGCGTGTCGTCAGCCGGCGTCAGCCGACGACGTGCCGGGCCGGGTTGTTCTCGGCTCCGGTCCTTGGCCTCTTCGGGCCCCGGCTCCTCATCGAGGGGCCGCGGACCCTCGGTCTTCCGTTTCCGAGGATGACCGGGTCAGCGGCGGTAGCCGGCCATGCGCTCCAGGCGGGCGACCCGCTCCGCGGTGGACGGGTGGGTGGAGAAGAGCCGGCCGAGGCCCGCGCCGCGGAAGGGGTTGGCGATCATCAGGTGGGAGGCGGAGGCGATCCGGCCGTTCTCGGGGAGGGGCAACTGGCGGGTGCCCATCTCGATCTTTCTCAGGGCCGAGGCGAGGGCCAGTGGGTCACCCGTCAGCCGGGCTCCTGATTCGTCCGCCTGGTACTCCCGGGAGCGGGAGATGGCCATCTGGATCATTCCGGCCGCGACGGGGCCGAGCACGATCATGAGCAGGGCGCCGATGAAGCCGGGACCTTCGTCGTCGTCGCTGCCGCCGAAGAATATGCCCACGTAGCCGAGGTAAGTGATCATCGTGGCGAGCGCGCCCGCCACCGACGAGATCAGGATGTCGCGGTTGTAGACATGGGACAGCTCATGCCCGATGACCCCGCGCAGCTCACGCTCGTCGAGGATCTGGGTGATCCCGTAGGTCACGCACACCACCGCGTTGCGGGGGTTGCGCCCGGTTGCGAAGGCGTTGGGCTGCATGGTCGGCGAGACGTACAGCCGGGGCATGGGCTGGCGGGCGGCGGTGGAGAGCTCGCGTACGATCCGGTAGAGGGTCGGCTGTTCGACCTCGCCCACCGGCCGGGCTCGCATCGCGGACAGGGCGATGCGGTCGGAGAAGAAGTAGGCGACGCCGTTGGTCACCAGCGCGATCAGAACCGCGATCTGCACGCCGACGCCACCCCCGAGCCACGCCCCCACCGCGATGATCACCGCGGACAGTGCGCCCAGAAGGACCGCGGTACGCAGACCGTTGTGGTGCACTGCACCCCCCTTTCGGTTGATGCCGATTCACCCAGTGCAACGTCTTCGACCAGGGTGAGCGTTCCCGGGAACGCTCACCCTGAGCCGATGAGCCCGGCGGGGACGAGGTCGAGCACGAGTTGGGGTGCGCCGGAGAAGGCCACGACGGCGACCGCGGTCACCGCGATGGCCACGGCCGCAGGCACCCATCCGGGACGGCCACCGGCTCCGGGGACCGTCTCAGCCGCACCGCCCGCCGTCACCGGGGCCGGGGCCGGGGTGAAGATCAACACAGTCCAGGCGACGTAGTAGTAGAGGCCGATCACCGTGTTGACCGCCATCACCACGGCCAGCCAGCCGCCCCCGCCGTCGAGGATCTCCCGGAACACCACGATCTTGGCGAAGAGCCCCGCCAGCCCCGGTGGCAGTCCCGCGAGGCAGATCAGGGAGAAGGCCAGCGCCAGCCCGGCCGGCGGGCTGCGGAACACCAGTCCCCGGTAGTCGTCCAGTTCCCCCCGCTCCTGCCACCTCGACACCAGGGTGACCACCGCGAACGCCCCGAGGTTCATCGCCGCGTAGAAGACCAGGTAGGTGATCGACGCGTTCATGGCCTCGTCACTCCGGACACCGAGTGGGGCGAGAACGTAGCCCGACTGGGCGACCGAGGACCAGGCGAGCAGCCGCACGGCCTGGCGCTGCCGCAGGGCCAGGAGGTTGCCCGCGGTCATGGTGAGCGCGGCGATGATCGCGATCAACGGGAGCCAGGTTGCCGCCTGGCTCGCCAGGGCGGCGACCAGGACGAGGATCAGCCCGGCGAACCCGGCGGCCTTGGAGATGACGGAGAGCAGGGCCGCGACCGGGACGGGAACCCCCTGGTAGACGTCTCCCGCCCAGGAATGGAACGGCACTGCGGCGATCTTGAAGGCGAACCCGGCGAGGACCAGTACCACCGCCACGGTGACCACGGCGGACAGCGGATCGGCGGCCTCCGGCGTGGGGCCGTAGGTGGCGGCCCCTGTGGCGGCGAGGGCCTGGGGGCCGCCCGCCCGCAGGGCGGAGGCCATCCGGTCGAGATAGACGGTGCCCGTCGTTCCGTACAGCAGGGAGACTCCGAAGAGCGTCACCGCCGTGGAGACCACGGAGACCAGGAAGAGCTTGACCGCGGCCTCGGAGCTGCGGCCGTCGTAGCGTTTGAGCCCGGCGAGCGCGAACACCGGCAGCGAGACCAGTTCCAGCGCGACCACCAGCATGATCAGGTCGCGGGAGGCGGGCAGGGTGACGGCCCCCACGAGCGTGCAGAGCAGCAGGAAGTACCACTCCCCGACGGGGATGTCTCCCGAGGAGAGCCGCGCGGCCGAGAGCAGCACCACGACGACCCCCGCGGCCAGCGCGAGCCCCGCGAAGACCAGGGTGAAGTCGTCGACCACGAACGAGCACGGCGCGGCGGCGCCCGGCCCCGTCTCCGGGTCGGCGAGCAGCGGGGCGGTCCCGCCGGGCACGGCACCGGGAGCGTCGAGCAGCCCCTCGGGGACACAGAAGGTCTTCAGCGGGCCCGCGGCGCGCACGGCCTGGGAGACCACCACGGCCAGGGCACCGAGCGTCCCGGCCAGCGTGACGGCACCAAGCGCCGGCCGGACGTACGGCTTGCGGGGCAGGAAAGCGTCCAGGAGTAGTACGAGGCCCGCGGTGAGGGCGAGGATCAGCGGCGGCGCGACCGCGTAGTAGTCGATCGACTGGATCACGGCGCCCCCAGAAGGGTCCGGACCGCCGGATCGGTGACGAGCAGGAGCGTTTTCGGCCAGAGGCCGAACAGCAGGATCAGCCCCGCCAGTGGAACCCAGGCGGCCAGCTCGTGGCCCATGACGTCGGGCATGCGCGCCCGGCCCGCCCGCACCGGCCCGAAGGTGCTCCCCGGTACTCCCGGGGAATCGGCTCCCCCGCCCTCACCGGGCGGGGGCGGGTACTCCCTACCGGGAGACTCCCCACCGGGAGACTCCCCACCGGCCGGGAAACGGCCCTCATCGCTCGCACCGGCCGGGGAGGTGCCGGCTTTCGAGGAGGGGCCGGCACCCGCGGCGGCGAGGACCGGGGCGTACACGGTTTCGGTGGGGCGACCGTGAGTGACACGGGAGAGCATGAGCAGGAAGTAGGCGGCGGTCAGCACGGCGCCGAGACCTCCCAGCGCCATGAAGACCAGATAGAGCGGGCGGGACAAGGCCCCGGCCGGTTGGAAAGCGCCGAGGAGGGCGAGCATCTCACCCCAGAAACCCGCCAGTCCGGGTAGCCCGAGCGAGGCGACGCAGGCGAAGGTGAGCAGAGAGCCCAGGCGGGGCAGGCGCACCAGCATGCCGCCACCCAGCGCGGGCATGTCAGAGGTGCCGTAGCGCTCCTTGACCGCCCCGGCGATGAAGAACAGCAGGGCCGTGATCAGGCCGTGGGCGATGTTGCCGAACAGGGCGGCGTTGAAACCGACCGGGGTGAGGGTGGCGAGGCCCAGGAGCACGAAACCCATGTGGCCGACCGAGGAATAGGCGATCATCCTCTTCAGGTCGCGCTGCGCGAGGCAGGCCAGCGAGCCGTAGACGATGCCGATCACCGCGAAGGCCCCGAGCCAGGGTGCCGCCGCGGCGGCGCCCTCGGGCAGGACGGGAATCGCGATACGGGCGAAGCCGTACGTGCCCATCTTGAGCAGCACTCCCGCCAGGAGCACCGAACCGACGGTCGGCGCCTCGGTGTGGGCATCGGGCAGCCACGTGTGCAGCGGCCACATCGGGGTCTTGACCGCGAAGCCGACGGCGACGGCCAGGAAGGCGACGATCTGCACCAGAGGGGACATGCCCGCGCCCTGGGCCCGCGCGAGGGCGACCATGTCCAGCGTGCCGGTCTGCGCCCAGATGAGCAACAGGCCGAGCAGGAGGACGACGGAGCCGAGCAGCGTGTAGAGGATGAACTTGATCGCCGCCGCCCGCCGGCCCCGGCCGCCCCAGACGGCGATCACGAAGTACATGGGGATGAGAACGACCTCGAAGAACACGAAGAACAGCAGCAGGTCCAGGGCGAGGAACGTGCCGATCATGCCGACTTCGAGGACGAGCAGCGTGAACACCAGCGCCCGGGGGCGGTCGCCGCCGGCTCCCGGCCGCAGCAGCTGCCCGGGGCCGTCGGCCCGGCCCCAGCACAGGTAGACGAAGCAGAGGAAGGTCAGCAACGTGGTCAGCACGACCAGGGGCAGTGAGACCCCGTCGACCCCCAGGTGGAACCTGACGTCGAGCCCGGGGATCCAGGCCAGGTCGGTCGAGAATTGCACCCGGGCGGGATCGCCGTAGTCGAACGCGACGGCCGGCAACAGTGACAGAACGAAGGTGACCCCGGAGACAGCCAGGCCGTACACGCGGAGCCGCCGTCCCCTGACCGCGGCGTCCGCCCTGGAGGGCGCGAGCATGGCGGCGGCGCCGACGAGCGGGACGGCGAGGAGCGCGATCAACACCCAGCTCATGACGCGCCCACCCCGCTGGGAATCACGGGGCGACGACGGCGCCCCGGCCACTCGGCGCGACCAGGATCGGGGGCGAGGACGGCACCGGGAGCGCAACCCAGGCCCGGTGCGGGGACAGCACCAGGAGCGCAACCCAGGCCCGGTGCGGGAACGGCACCGGCGGCACGGACACCACGGACGGCGCCGGGAGCGCGACCGACGGCGGCGTGGAACTCGGCAACGACCTGGGGCTCTATGGCACCGTGGAGCCCCACGGCGGCCCGGGGCTCCGCAGCCCGGGGCTCCGCGGCGGACCGGGTCCCGACGAGGACGCGGATCTCGACGGCGGCCCGGGTCCCGACGAGGACGCGGGGCTCCGCGGCGGACCGAGTCCCGACGGAGGCGTGGATCTCGACGAGGGCGTGGGGCTCGACAAGGGGCGTCGCGAGAGTCATCGGCGCATCACCGCCGGTCAGGCAGGGAGAGTCACGATGGTGGCCACGGTCCCCCCGGTGGGGCAGAGAGGTCATCCGAACATCACCGCCCCGACCGCGAGCAGGAGGACACCGGCCAGCAGGCCAGTGATGTAGAGCTGGGCGTTGCCATTCTGCGCCAGGCGGACCAGCCCCGCCAGGTCCAGGGTGACCCGGCCGGAGCCGCGCACCGCGCCGTCCACCACCCGGCGGTCGGCGCGGGCGACGAGGTGGGCGAGGCCCAGCGCGGGCCGGACGAAGAGCATGCCGTACACCGAGTCGACGTAGAAGGCCCGCTCGCAGGGCACGCGGAAGGGGCCGAGCGCGCGGGCCGGGTCGGTCAGGGGATCGGAGCGCCACACGCCGTAGACCGCGCCTGCGCCCAGCAGCGCCACCGCGACGCTGAGCGCGGCGGTGTCCCAGTGGATCTCGGCGACACCGGCGAAGCCCAGCAGCAGGGCGGGAACGGCGAGGACCACGATCGGCCACCGCATGGTGGGCGGTGCCTCGTGGGCGGCGTGGGCTACGCCGGATGCGGTCTCGGGCGAGGGGACGGCGGCGTGGGCCGTACCGGATGCGGTCTCGGGTGAGGGGACGGCGCGGCGGGCGCCGAAGAAGGTGCGCAGCCACGCCCGAGTGGCGTAGGCGCCGGTGACGGCGACCGTGGCCAGAGCACACCCGTAGAGCAGGAGGGCGGCCGCGTCGGTGAGAGGCCCGGCGGATATGGACCGCTCGATGGCCACCAGCACCTTGTCCTTGCTGAAGAAGCCGCTGGCCGGGGGGAGGCCGATCAGGGCGGCGAAGCCGACCGTCATCGTGACGAAGGTGACGGGCAACTCCCTGCGGAGGCCTCCCATCCCGCTCATCAGGTTGGAGCCGACCGCGTGGATGACCGCCCCGGCGCACAGGAAGAGCAGTGCCTTGAAGGCGCCGTGGGTGATCAGGTGGAAGATCGCGGAGCTTCGGGATCCGGCGGCCAGCGCGCCGGCCATGTAGGCGAGCTGGCTGATCGTGGAGTAGGCGAGGACGCGCTTGAGGTCGTCCTGCGCGAGGGCGGCGAGGGCGGCGCCGAGCATGCCCAGCGCGGCGAGGACCGCGAGCACGTCCAGGGTGGGGCCCGCGCCGAGGAAGACCGGGTAGAGCCGGGCGATGATGAAGATGCCGGCGGCCACCATGGTGGCGGCGTGGATGAGGGCGCTGATCGGGGTCGGTCCGGCCATCGCGTCGGGGAGCCAGACGTGCAGCGGTACTTGGGCGCTCTTCCCGGCGACCCCGGCGAGCAGCAGCATGGTCGCGGCGACGAGCGTGCCGGAGGACATCTCGGGGACGCCTGCGACGACATCCGCGATCTTGAAGCTGCCGGCCTCGGTGCCGAGGACGAAGATGCCGAAGAGGAAGCCGACGTCACCGATCCGGGTGACGAGGAATGCCTTGATCGCCGCCCGCGAGTTGGCCCGGTCTTCCCACCAGTGGCCGACCAGGAGGTAGGAGCACAGGCCCATGATCTCCCAGCCGACGTAGAGGACCATGAGGTCCGCCGCGTAGACGACCAGGAGCATGGCGCTGGTGAACAGGCTGACGAAGGAGCTGTACGACGGGTAGCGGCGGTCGTCGGCCAGGTAGCCGACGGAGTAGATCTGCACGGCCAGCGCGACGACGGTGACCAGCACGGCGACCGACGCGGCGAGACCGTCGACGAGCAGGCCGACCGAGATCGGCACCGAGCCCGTCGGGATGACGGCGAGCGTCGCGGTGACCCCGTCGACCGTTCCCTGGACCGCGCCCCGGTCGTCTGGGGCCGGGGCGACCGGGGTGCCTCCGCCGGTGCGGACGCCGGTCCAGGTGGCGTAGGCCAGCCAGAGCGTGAGGACGGTGGAGGTCGCGGTGGGCACGACTGCGATCCAGGCGGCCCGGCGGTTCGCGGCGGTGTCGGCGGCTCCTCCTCGCCGGCCCCCGGGGAGACGGGAGCCCAGAAGCCCGGCGGCGGCCGCGAGGAACGGCAGGAGAATCGCGAGCGCGGCAGTAACGATCATGATGTCTCACCCGGCCCGGCGTCCGGCCGGACTCCGGCTCGGCTCTGGGGATGGGGCGACTGGGCCTCGGATCGGGGATCGGCCTGCGGGAGAGGCCCGGGACGGGATCGGATCCCGGCCGAAGACCCGGTTTCGGCCGAGGATCGGGTCTCGGCCGGTGAGGCGGGAACTGCGGCGGCACCGGCGGGCTCCCCGTCCGGGTCGGTGCCGGTGGGCTCGGCGAGAGAGCGGAGGCGGTCGAGGTCGACGGTGCGGCGGTTGCGGTAGAGCGCAAGGATGATCGCCAGGCCGAGACCGACCTCGGCGGCGGCGATCACTATGACGAAGAGCGTGAGGACCTGACCGCTGTGCAGGCGGTCACGCAGCCACACGTCGAACGCGACCAGGTTGAGGTTGACGGCGTTGAGCATGAGCTCGACGGACATCAGGACGAGGATCGTGTTGCGACGGGCGAGCACGCCGTACACGCCGATGGAGAACAGCAGCGCCGAGACGACCGCGGGATAGACGATGTGCACGTCAGTCCCTCCCGCGGATGTCGGTGCGGGACAGGACGATGGCACCGATCAGGGCTGCCAGCAGGAGGACGGAGAGCGCCTCGAACGGGAGCACCCAGTTGCGGAAGATGCTGGAGCCCAGCTCCTTGGCGGCGCCGCCTCCCGGCTCAAGAGGGGCGTAGGCCATGCGGAAGCCGTCGACGACGACGGTGACCAGCACCGCCGCGGTGGCGATCGCGACGACCGCGGCGACCGGACGGTTACGGCTGTCGAGATCGGCGGCCCTGCCGATGGGGGCGCGAGTGAGCATGATGCCGAACAGCAGCAGGACCACGATCGCGCCGACGTAGATCAGCACCTGGACCCAGGCGACGAACTCGGCCGTGAGAATCAGATAGCACCCGGCGAGCGCGCCGAAACAGACGATCAGCCACAGGGCCGCGTGGACGAGCTGCCGAGTGGTCACGACGAGCAGTGCCGACCCGACGGCCACCGCGCCCAGGAGAAGGAAAATGATCTCCTGCCCGGTCGGTGACAGATAGGACGGCACCTCGGTCACGGCTCCTCCTCACGCTCTCCGTTCGGGTCCGTGTGAGAAGTCTGCTCCGGTGTGCCCGCTGCCGGGGGCACGCCACCCTTACCTGTGGATAACTTCTCGGTAGATGGCTCACCTGTGGACGGTCCGGTCCCGGGCGGGGTGCCCGGGGCGGGGGTGTCCTTCTTGGGAAGCGCGCCCGGGGGGCGAATGGCACGGACGTTCGCGTGCCCGGCAGACGCCCTTCGCGTGGGGCGGGCGGGTCTCGCGGGCGAGGCGGGGGAAGTGGGGGAAGTGGGCGGGGCGGGCGTCCCGGACACGCTCGGCACACCCGACGTACCGGACACGTCGGGCGTACCCGACACACTCGCCGTACCCGATGTACCAGATGTACCGGACGCGTCGGGCGTATCCGACGCGCTCGGCATACCCGGCGTCCCGGACGCGCTCGACGCGCCGGACGCGCCGGGGCCACCGCCGTCTCCGGCCGCCGAGCTCGCCGGGCGCGAAAGGTCTGGAAGGTCTGGAAGGCCCGGAAGGTCGTCCCGCCTGTCCGCGTCAGCCGGACTCCCGCCGTTCTTCGCGCGGGCCGGACTGTCCGGGCTCCCCGGGCTCCCCGGGCCCTGCGGGCCTCCCGGACCGCCCTGCCCCCGCGGGGCGCCGGCCGTCTGCCGGCTCGCGGCGGCGCCCGGCTCGGCCGGGCCGGCGGATCCGGCCTGACCGGGAACGGAGGACGGCTCCGCGGCACCGGACACGGCGGGAGAAGCCCCCGCGGGAGACGCACCGGAAGGACCGGGGTCGGCGGGAAGCGCACCGGAGGCGCCGGGCCCGGCGGGAGGTGTGCCCGGGGTGGCGGGCCGTGCGGGAGCCCGGCCAGGGGCGTCAGGGCCGGGGCCGGGAGGTGCGGCGGGCCTGCGGGCCGAGGTGGGAGGACCGCCCGGGGACGAGGGGGTGGGCCGCGCGGGGCGGGAGGCGGCCGCGAGTTCCTTCGGCGGATCGGCGTTGGGCTCGTGAGCCGGCGGCGGGGGGACGGTCTGCACCCACGCGGCCAGCTTGTCCTTCTCGTGCAGGAGGTTACGGATGTCGCCCTCGGCGTACTCGAACTCCGGAGACCAGAACAGCGCGTCGAAGGGGCAGACCTCGATGCAGATGCCGCAGTACATGCACAGGGAGAAGTCGATCGCGAAGCGGTCGAGCACGTTGCGGGCGCGGGGACGGCCACCTTCGGGGGCGGGGAGGGTCTCCTTGTGGGAGTCAATGTAGATGCACCAGTCGGGGCACTCTCGGGCACAGAGCATGCACACCGTGCAGTTCTCCTCGACCAGCGCGATCACCCCCCGGCTCCGCGGGGGAAGCTCCGGCTGGACCTCGGGGTACTGCTGAGTCACCGACCTGCTCAGCATGTGGCGAAGGGTGACGGAGAGCCCCTTCACCAATCCCACTCCTGGTATCCGCGCCACAACTCAACATCATGACGCACGGCGAGGCGCTCGTGAATGCGCCGGTCCCCGGTTGGGGCTCCTGGAGCGTCTGGGGAAGAGGTGGCGGCGGAGAGTCCGTCCACAGAGGGCACCCGGTTATCCACAGCGGTTATCCACAGTCTGTGTGTTCGAGTACCGGCACCCAACCGCCGGATCGATGCCCAAGGGGACTGCAAGAAGCAAGAAATAAACGTATTGTTCGCGACATGTCCCACCAGTACGGGCCGACCTGGCACCCGCAGCAACCTCCGCGATCCAACACGGCGTGGAGCGTGGTGTGGACGCTGGTTCCCCTCTTCACCTGCGGTGTCGGCACGCCGTTCATCATCGGTCACGCCGCGCGCCGGCTCCGGAGTCCGGGACTGGCATTCGCCACCGTCCTGTACACCGCCGGTATCGGCATCTTCATGGTCGGCGCCATGGTCTACGGCAGCTCCGACCTGATTCCGGTCTGGCTCGACACCCTGGGGACGATCGGACTTCTCGGCAGCTGGCTGGGCGGTTTCGGCCACGCGTTGATCATCAGGGGTTCGGTGTTCCGGGAGCCGTCCCACGCCCGGGGGCCGATCCCGGGCCCGGTGCACGTTTCGCCCCAGGTGGCGCCCCACTCGGCCGCGCCGACCGTGATCTCGGCCATGCACGCACCGGCGCAGCACCGGCCTCCGCAGCCCTACGACAACCGTCCTCCCGCGCCCGTACAGCACAGCGGTCCCCATCATGTCCCGCACCAGAGTGCCCCGCCGCCCTACACCCCCCCGTCCCCGTACAACACCCCGTACAACACGCAGCCCCCGTACAACACCCAGGGCCACCACCTCCAGGGCCCGCCGACGCTGGGACAGCACGGACATGCCCCGGCCCCGCAGGCCCGGGTCCCACAGGGCTGGCTGGGGCCGTACCGGCTGATCGGCGACCTCGGCAAGGGCGGTCAGGGAACGGTCCACCTGGCGCTCACCCCACAGGGGCAGAAGGTGGCGATCAAGGTGTTGCACGAGCACCTGACCGGTGACCAGGCGGTCCGGGAGCGGTTCCTGCGGGAGGTCGAGGCGACGCGCAAGGTGGCGACGTTCTCCACGGCCCGGGTGCTGGACGTGAACATCACCGATGACTATGCGTACATCGTCAGCGAGTACGTGGACGGCGTCTCCCTGGAGCGACTGGTCCGGGACAAGGGGCCCCGCGACGAGGACGGGCTGACCCGGCTGGCCCTGGCCACGGCGGGCGCGCTGGCCGCGATCCACCGGGCCGGCGTGGTGCACCGGGACTTCAAGCCGGCCAACGTGCTGATCGGCGCCGACGGTCCCCGCGTGATCGACTTCGGCATCGCCCGCGCCTTCGACCAGGGCACCGCGACGGCGAGCATCATGGGCACCCCTGCCTACATGTCCCCCGAGCAGCTCGCCGGGGGCACGGTCGGCCCGGAGACGGACGTGTTCAGCTGGGCCGCCACCATGATCTTCGCCGCCTCCGGTCGCGCGGCCTTCGGCGAGGACACCATCCCGGCGATCCTGAACCGGGTGATCAACCACCAGCCGGACCTGTCGGCCCTGCCCCCGTCGCTGCGCCCGTTGGCAGCCGCCTGCCTGGACAAGCAGCCGGCCAACCGGCCCACGGCCGCCGACATCATGCTCCGGATCGTGAACTGAGGTCCGAGACCTCAGGGAACCGCGTCCTCCACCCGGGTCGTGAGGGCGAGATACTCCTCGCGGGTCAGCGAGTGGGTCTCCAGCCGCAGACCGTTGCGGGCGGCGAAGCCGGCGACCTCCTCGGGATCCCACGGTCCGGGCAGGTGGAGCAGCCCGCCGCCCACCACCAGGCCCCTGACCCCGGACTCCGCCGAGTACAGCAGCAGCTCGGACGCCCTGAGCTCGCGGGTCCTGCGCGCGGTCTCCAGCAGCAGGCGGCCGTGGACGACCAGCAGCCGGCAGTGCGGCTCGCCCTCGCGCCGGAGCTCCCGTCCCTGGGCGCTCTGGTTGCGGGTCCTGCGCCTGCCGATCCCGGCCAGTACGGCGGCGCCGACGGCCGTCACCCCGGCCAGCACCAGGGCGGCGATCCCGAGCGGGCCCATCCAGCGGGTGACGGCGTCGGGGTCGGTCATGGTGAGGACGACGAGCACCGCGAAGACCGCCCCGTAGACGAGCACCGCCCACATGAGGATGTACAGCAACTGCTCCCGCCACCACACCTTGGGCGAGCCCGCGGGCGGCCGGAGGCTCCGCACCCCGGGCACGCGCAGGCGCGGCAGCGGGGCGGGCGCACCGCGCCAGGTCACCGCCTGCCAGCTCGGCGATCTGCGGGCCAGCGCGATCCTGGCCCCCTGGGGCGTGTCGAAGGCGCGGAACTCGAACTCCAGCCCGCTCTCCTCCGCGAACGACTCGACCGCCCGGCGCGAGCGCGACCCCGGCGCCTCCAGCATCACCAGGCCGGACTCGTCGAGCACCGCGAGGCCGTACCTCATCCTGCCCCGGCCGGGGTAGCCGAAGATCAACAGTTTGCTCGCCCGTCCCTCCCCGACGAGCGGCAGGCGCACCGGCGGGTGCTCCGGCACGTCGACGATCAGCTTGTCCTTCTCCACGGCGAGCGCGAGGGTCATCTTCCGTCCTTGGCGCAGGTGGTGTCACGGGGTGTATTCCCCCTACCTGCCCAGCGTGCGCACTTCGAACGTCACAGCATCGGCACAGCGCGCCGACGGCCCGGGGGCACCCGCGGGCTGTCGCCACGCGCTTCCCCGGAGGGGACGACGGATACCGTCACGCGCCCGCCGGAGGCGTCACCCCGCGTCGGCCCGGGTCACCCGGCGAGGACCTTGACGACCCCGGTGAGCGCGAGCTGGACCAACGCCAGCGGGACGAGGCCGACCCAGGCGAGTTTCTGCAGCTGGTCCTCGCGGAGCCTGGGGTAGCTGACCCGGAGCCAGATGACCACGAAGACGAGCAGGAAGACCTTCAGCACCATCCACACCGGCCCCGGCAGGAAGGGCCCCTGCCAGCCGCCCAGGAAGAGCACGCTGGTGAGCGCGGAGACCACGATGATCCCGGCGTACTCGGCGAGCATGAACAGGGCGAACCGGATGCCGGTGTACTCGGTCATCGGGCCCATGATGATCTCGGAGTCGGCGATCGGCATGTCGAACGGCGGGCGGCGCAGCTCGGCGAGCCCCGCGACGAAGAAGACCACGCCGCCGATCGCCTGCCAGGGCAGCCACCACCACTGCCACGCCTCCACGATGCCCGGCAGGGAGAGCGTTCCGGCGGCCATCGCCACGCTGGAGGCCGCCAGGACCAGCGGCAGCTCGTACGACATGAGCTGGGCCGCCGAGCGCATGCCGCCCAGGACCGAGTACTTGTTGCCCGACGCCCATCCGGCCATGATCGAGCCGAGCACGCCGACGCCCATCACGGCGAGGACGAAGAACAGGCCGGCGTCCAGGTCGACCCCGACCAGCCCGGGGCCGACGGGGATGACCACCATGACCACGAGGTAGGGGATCAGCGCCACGCCGGGGGCCAGGGCGAAGACCTTCCGGTCGGCGGCGGCCGGGATCACCTCCTCCTTCTGGACGAACTTGACCCCGTCGGCGATGAGCTGCGCCCAGCCGTGGAAGCCGCCGGCGTACATCGGACCGAGACGGGCCTGCATGTGCGCCATGACCTTGTGCTCCATCTGCCCGGCGACCAATGGCAGCACCAGGAAGACCGCGACGATCGCGACGAGCCGGACCGCGGCGTCGAGCACCTCAGGCATCACGTCCACGCCCCCAGTCGGCGGGCACGCCGGGCGGGAGCGTCTTGCGGCGGCTCGGCGAGCCGTGATCGGACTCGCCGGGCTCCTTGGCCCCCGGCCAGGCCTTGGCCACCCGGGCGGCCAGCACGAAGTCCTTGCGCAGCGGGAAGCCCTCGAACCCCTCGGGCAGCAGCAGCGGGACCAGGTTCGGATGGCCCTCGAAGACGACGCCGAACATCTCGAAGGTCTCGCGTTCGTGCCAGTCCGCGCCGCGGAAGACACCGACGGCGCTCGGCAGCCGCGGGTCGGCGCGCGGCACCCGGGTGCGAAGCAGCAGGTGGGCGTGGGAGACCGGGTCGAAGACGTGGGCGACGACGGCGAACTCCGCGGGCGGCTCGTCCACCGCGGTCAGCCAGTCGAAGAACTCGTAGCCCCGGGCGCGGGCGAACTCCAGCAGGTCGATCCAGTCGACGGGGGCGACGTCGACCGTGATCTCGCCGAAGGACTCCGACAGGCGGGCGCGCTCGCCGTACCGCTCCGCGATCGCGTCATCGATCGTGCCGCCGCTCATGCCACCGCCCACTCCCTCGGCCGCGCCACTCCCGCCGCGCGTACCGCCGCCCGTTTCCCCGGTCGTGTCACCGCCGCTCATGCCACCGCCCGCGCCGCCGGTCGTGTCGCCGATCTCGTCAGGCATAGCGGTCACCCAGGTTCTCGGCGGCGATCTTCTCCTGGAGCATCATGATGCCGTGGAGCAGGGCCTCGGGCCGGGGCGGGCAGCCGGGGACGTAGACGTCGACCGGGATGATCTGGTCGACGCCCTTGGTCACGCAGTAGGAGTCCCAGTACGGGCCGCCGGAGTTGGAGCAGGCGCCGAAGGAGATCACGTATTTCGGGTCGGGCATCTGCTCGTAGAGGCGCCTGACCGCGGGGGCCATCTTGTCGGTCACCGTACCGGAGACGATCATCAGGTCGGCCTGCCGCGGCCCGTTGGCGAAGGGGATGACCCCGAACCTGATGAAGTCGTGCCTGCTCATCGAGGTCGCGATGAACTCGATCGCGCAGCAGGCCAGGCCGAAGTTGAACGCCCACAGTGAGTAGCGCCGTCCCCAGTTGAGGATGAAGCGCATGGGCTTGGGAGCCAGCCGCGAGACCGGCCCCACGGTGGGCATCGGGAGATCCGCCATGACACGCATTCTCCTCCAGAGTCGGCGGCCGCACCCGCCCGGCGGGCCCTCAGGTCCAGGTGAGCACGCGCTTGCGCCACGCGTAAAGGATCCCCAGCGCGATGAAGCCGAGGAAGACGAACATCTCGACCAGCGTGGCCGTCCCGAAGCCGGGGGCGGCGAAGACCGTCGCCCAGGGGAAGAGGAAGACCGCGTCGACCGCGAAGACCACGTACAGGTAGGTGAAGACGTAGTAGCGGATCTGCGACTGGGCCCAGCCCTCGCCCACCGGGTCGACACCGCACTCATATGTGAGCAGCTTTTCAGGGGTCGGACGGCTGGGGCGGAGTGCCCGGTTGACGGCCAGCGCCCCCGTGACGATCACGAGGCCGATCGCGAACAGCGCGAGGACCACCCCGTAAGAGCTGAAATATCCGCCCACGGCCGCTCCTTCCGCGAGTCCTGCCGCGTGAGGGTTTCCCCTCACCTATAGCAGTATCCACCCTTTCCGTCACCCAGCGGAGCCACCAAACTTCCGGCCGATAAAGCCTCCGCCCGGTTAACTTCAAGCCCCGGTAAAACCAGGGTTCCCACATTTAGTGTGACTTTCATGCCCAAAACGCGATTCATCGGAGGAATCGCCTTGGCAGCTGTGACCCTCACCGGTTGCGGCGTGGCCATCGCCTCCCCGAACGCGGACGACCCGGTCCCCGCGGAGCCCACGATGATCAACTACGTGGACCCGTCACTCGTCGCCGGGCTGAGCACGCGCACGCTCTCCGCGGGAGACTCCGGCGGCCGGCGCGTCCACGTCGTCTACCCCTCCCTGGCCGACGCCCCGCGCCTCACCGAGAAACTCCGCCGGACGGTGGCCGGACGGCTCGCGGAGTTCACCGCCCGCCATGCCACGTCGCGCGCCGTGCCCGCCCACGAGTTCAACGTGGACTGGCAGCTGGCCGCCGTGTCCGCCGAGGCGGTGGGGGTACGGCTGCGCGTCGGCGAGTCGGTGGGGTCCGGCTGGGGCGAATCCCGCACCATCGTCTGGTACGACCGGGTGGACAGGCGGGCCATGGACTCGGCCGACCTGCTCAAGAACCGCGCCGCGCTGGCGGCGCTGGCCACGCGGGTCAGGTCCGAGCTGGCCGGGCGGGGGGCGATGGTGAACGCGAACGCGGTCAGACCGGACCCGGCGATGTTCGACTCCATCGGCTTCAACCCGCGCGGTGACCTCGTCGTGGAGTTCGACGACCAGCAGGTGGGACATCGGGCGGCGGGCCGGGTGGCGGTCGCCGTACCCTCCGCCGAGGCCGAGCCGTTGCTCTCGGCGACCGGGCTGCGGGCCCGGCGGGCGGCCGTCGGGACGGCGGAGCCGCGGGTCGCGGCACCGCCCCGGGAGGCGCTCATCGCGGCGAGCACGGACAAGCCTCCGGCGCGGAGCACCAGGGCGGGCAGCCTGGACTGCGCGAAGCTCAAGTGCGTGGCGCTCACCTACGACGACGGCCCCGGCCCCGAGACCGGGCGGCTGCTGGACATCCTCGCCGAGTACGGGGCGAGGGCGACCTTCTTCAGCCTCGGCTCCAACGCCGCGGCCCATCCCGAGCTGCTGCGGCGGATGCGTGACGAGGGCCACCTGGTGGCCAACCACACCTGGTCGCACCGCGACCTCAGCGCGCTGTCCACCGCGATGATCGCCGACCAGCTCACCCGCGCGCAGCACGCGATCACCCAGTCGGTCGGGCAGGTCCCCACCCTGATGCGCCCCCCGTACGGCATGACCGACGAGCAGGTCGCCGCCGTCGCGACCAGGCTGGGCATGTCCGTGGTCCGCTGGAACGTCGACTCCGAGGACCGCGACGCCCCCGACCCCCGGGAGATCGCCCGCCGGGTCGTCGACCGGGCGGAACCCGGGGCGATCATCCTCATGCACGACGTGCACGGTGCTACCGTCGACGCGGCTCCCGAGATCCTGCGGCGCCTGATCGACGAGGGCTACACCCTCGTCACCGTCCCCGAGTTGTACGGGAACCGGGAGATGCAGCCGGGCAGGACGTACGACTCCGGTCCGCGCGATCTCCCGCCGGAAGCGCAGACAATGTCATAACCTGCGGCTATGAGGCCATAGCCGGAGGTGATGAGAGCGGCACCGGGGTGGGACATATAGTTAGGCATCGTGACCCCAACTGTCCTTTTCGGCCGCCTGCACGTCGACCTGTGCCGGCTCGCTGCCGGACTCTGTCGGGCGAACCGCTCGCGATCGTGACTCTCCGTTAGGCCGGGCACCGGCTCTTCCGGGCCCACACGTGGCGCCCGACGCCCGCGTCCCCCAGGGTTCGACTCAGCGGCCGCCGAGGATATGCGACAAATGTCACTTTCCTCCGCCGAGTGGAACGCGAAAAGACTACGCGTGACTCCGAGGATCTAGCATGGAAAAAGGAATGTGCCACCAGCAACGGCGCCATGTCGCGTCGAGGAGGACTGAGCTGTGACCAAGCAGGTTCAGCAACTCGACCGCGTGATCATCCGGTTCGCCGGCGACTCCGGCGACGGCATGCAGCTGACCGGTGATCGCTTCACGGCGGGTACGGCGGAGTTCGGCAACGACCTGTCCACCCTTCCCAACTTCCCCGCCGAGATCCGCGCCCCAGCAGGCACCCTGCCGGGTGTGTCGAGCTTCCAGCTTCACTTCGCCGACCACGACATCCTCACCCCCGGCGACGCCCCCAACGTCCTGGTCGCGATGAACCCCGCCGCGCTGAAGGCCAACCTTCCGGACCTGCCCCGCGGCGCCGACATCATCGCCAACACCGACGAGTTCACCAAGCGCAACCTGCAGAAGGTCGGCTACGACGCCAACCCGCTGGAGGACGGCTCCCTCGCCGAGTGGCGGGTCCACCCGGTGGCGCTGACCTCGCTGACGGTCAAGGCCCTGGAGGGCTTCGAGCTGTCCAAGAAGGACGCCGAGCGGTCGAAGAACATGTTCGCCCTCGGGCTGCTGAGCTGGCTCTACCACCGGCCCACCGAGGCGACCATCCAGTTCCTGGAGAACAAGTTCGCCAAGAAGCCCGACATCGCCAAGGCCAACATCGCGGCCTTCCAGGCGGGCTGGAACTACGGCGAGACCACCGAGTCCTTCTCGGTCTCCTACGAGGTCAAGCCGGCCAAGCTGGCCCCGGGCGTCTACCGCAACATCTCCGGCAACCAGGCCCTGGCCTACGGCCTGATCGCCGCGTCGGTGAAGTCGGGGCTGCCGCTGTTCCTCGGGTCCTACCCGATCACCCCGGCCAGTGACATCCTGCACGAGCTGTCCAAGCACAAGCGGTTCGGCATCCGCACCTTCCAGGCCGAGGACGAGATCGCCGGTGTCGGCGCGGCCCTGGGCGCCTCCTTCGGCGGAGCCCTGGGCGTCACCACGACCTCCGGCCCCGGTGTGGCGCTGAAGGCGGAGACCGTCGGCCTCGCGGTCACCACGGAGCTGCCGCTCATCGTGGTCGACGTGCAGCGCGCCGGCCCCAGCACCGGCATGCCCACCAAGACCGAGCAGACCGACCTGCTGATGGCCATGTTCGGCCGCAACGGCGAGTCGCCGCTGCCGATCGTGGCGCCGGCGACCCCCTCCGACTGCTTCGACGCGGCGGTGGAGGCGGCCAGGATCGCGGTGAAGTACCGCACCCCGGTCATGCTGCTCTCCGACGGCTACCTGGCCAACGGCTCCGAGCCGTGGAAGGTGCCCACCTCGGCCGACCTGCCGGACATCTCCACCGCGTTCGCCGTCGAGCCGAACGGTGAGGACGGGGTCACCTTCCTGCCGTTCAAGCGCGACGCCGAGACCCTCGCCCGCCCCTGGGCGATCCCCGGCACCGCGGGCCTCGAACACCGCATCGGCGGCATCGAGAAGGCCGACGGCACCGGCAACATCTCCTACGACCCCAACAACCACGACAAGATGGTCCGGCTCCGCCAGGCCAAGATCGACGGGATCGCCCAGGACATCCCGCCGCTGGAGGTGGACGACCCCGACGGCGACGCCCGCGTGCTGGTGCTCGGCTGGGGGTCGACGTACGGGCCGATCGCGGCGGCGGCACGGCGGATCAGAGCGGCCGGGGGCAAGGTCGCCCAGGCCCACCTGCGCCACGTCAACCCGCTGCCCGCCAACACCGGCGAGGTGCTGCGCTCCTACGACAAGGTGCTCCTGCCGGAGATCAACCTCGGCCAGCTCGCGCTCCTGCTCCGCGCCCGCTTCCTGGTCGACATCATCAGCTACAACCGCGTACGCGGGCTTCCGTTCAAGGCCGAGGAACTGGCCGGCGTGATCCAGGACGTGATCGACAGTGAGTGAGATCAAGAACGGCAGGGGCCTGTCCCTGGTCCCGAAGTCCGAGGTCAAGCTCGGGATGAAGGACTTCAAGTCCGACCAGGAGGTCCGCTGGTGCCCGGGATGCGGTGACTACGCCATCCTGGCCGCGGTCCAGTCGTTCGTGCCGGAGCTCGGGCTCAAGCGCGAGAACATGGTGTTCGTCTCGGGCATCGGCTGCTCCTCCCGGTTCCCGTACTACATGAACACCTACGGGTTCCACTCGATCCACGGCCGCGCCCCGGCGATCGCCACCGGCCTGGCCGCGTCGCGTCCCGACCTGTCCGTGTGGGTGATCACCGGTGACGGCGACTCGCTGTCCATCGGCGGCAACCACCTCATCCACGCGCTGCGCCGCAATGTCAACCTGAACATCCTGCTGTTCAACAACAGGATCTACGGCCTGACCAAGGGGCAGTACTCCCCGACCTCCGAGGTCGGCAAGATCACGAAGTCCACCCCGATGGGCTCGCTGGACAAGCCGTTCAACCCGGTCTCGCTGGCCATCGGCGCCGAGGCCTCCTTCGTGGCCAGGACCATCGACTCCGACCGCAAGCACCTGCAGTCGGTGCTGCGCGAGGCCGCCGAGCACAACGGCACCTCGCTGGTCGAGATCTACCAGAACTGCAACATCTTCAACGACGGCGCCTTCGACCAGCTGAAGGACCCCGAGCAGCGCGACGACATCACGCTGCGCCTGGAGCACGGCCGGCCGATCGTGTCCGCCTCCAAGGCGGTGCGGCGGGCGGCCGACGGGAGCCTCGAAGTCGTCCCGAGGTCCTCGGTGAGCGAGGACGAGATCCTCGTCCACGACGCCCACCGCGCCGACCCGTCGCTGGCCTTCGCGCTGTCCCGGCTGGACGAGCCCGCCTTCGAGCACGTCCCGATCGGCGTCTTCCGCAGCGTCGACCGCCCCTCCTACGACGAGCTCATGGCCCGGCAGCTGGAGGAGGCCGTCGGCGGCCGCGGCCCCGGCGACCTGGACGACCTGCTGCTGGCCGGAGACACCTGGCGCATCGGCTGACCTGACACGACACCGCACGACGAGGCCCGCTCTCTCCGGAGCGGGCCTCGCTGTCCGTTCCGAGCTGTTCCTATTGGACAGGAGGCACATGCCCGGGTTCGGTATGGAAGATCGCTGGCACGGCAGGTCCGTACTGGTGACGGGGGCCACCGGCTTCATCGGGACCCACCTGGTGCGGCGCCTGCACTCGCTCGGCGCGCGGGTGCACGCGATTAGCCGCCGTCCCCGGGAGAGCGCGGACGGGCAGGCGACCTGGCACGTCGCCGACGTCGGCGACGCGGCCGCGGTCGAGGGGATCGTCCGCGCGGCCCGTCCCGCCGTCGTGTTCCACCTCGCCAGCGAGGTCGCCGGCGCCAGAGACCCGAAGCTCGTCCTGCCGATGCTCGCGAGCAACCTCACCAGTGTGGTCAACCTGCTGACGGCGATCGTCGGCAGCCCGGGAACCCGGATGGTGCTCGCAGGCTCGCTCGAGGAGCTCCGGCCCGAGGAGGGCGGCCGGGCGCCGTCCTCGCCGTACGCGGCGTCGAAGTGGGCCGCCGACGGCTACGCCCGGATGTTCCACCAGCTGTGGGACGTCCAGGTCAGCAACCTGCGGATCGGCATGGTCTACGGGCCGGGACGGCAGGACACCGGGAAGCTGGTCCCCTACGTGGCGCTCTCGCTGCTACGCGGCCGGGAGCCCGACCTCGGCAGCGGCACGCGGCAGCTCGACTGGGTGTACGTCGACGACGTGGTCGACGCCTTCCTCGCGGCGGGCGAGGCGCCCGGCGCGGCGGGCCGGACCCTCGACATCGGCACGGGGGCCGGGACGTCCATCCGCGACACCGTGGAGCTCCTCGGCCGGATCATCGGCGGCCCGGTCCGCCCCCGCTACGGCGCGCTCGCCGACCGCCCGCTGGACAGCGCCAGGATCGCCGACACCGCCCCCGCCGCCGAGATCCTCGGCTGGCGGGCCGGCGTGGGCCTGGAGGAAGGGCTGCGCCGGACCGTGGCCTGGTGCAGGCGGGAGCTCGCCGGCGAGCGAGCCTAGGAGGGCGTGATCCGGTAGACGTGGTAGGAGTACTCGGCGGCGAAGGAGTCGGTGAACCGGCCCCGGGAGTCGACGGGGAGCGTGCGGTTCTCGAAGAGGACCTCGACGCGCCCGGCGCGCACGCCGCGAGGCAGCGTGAAGGTGCGCCTGCCGGGGGACGCGTCCCTTCCGACCATGGCGAAGACGTAGTACGAGCCCCGGTGGTACTTCAGCATGGTGTCGAGCCCTGGGCCGAAGCGGTGCACGTAGGACTGGGTGTTCAGCACCGGCGCCAGCGCCCTGATCCGCCGGTTGATCTCGGCCACCGCCGGTCTGACCTTCTCCCCGCACTTCTCCCGCAGGACGTGCTGGGAGTGACAGGGCCCGCCGAAGTTGTGGTTGAAGTAGACGATCCCCCGGGCCTCGTGGATCAGCGAACTCATCACGGCGCCCGTCACCTGGTACGGCTGGATCGCCCGGGTGTCGTTCTCGGCCGGCCAGCCGACCTCGACGAACCCGTATATCGGCTGGAGGCGGCCGTCCAGCGCGTCGAGCTCGCGCTGGCGATCGACGACCGCGCCGTAGTTGGCGGCCCGGCGGCACCTGGCGGCCGGGATGTTCAGGAAGTTCTGCCCGTCCAGGCAGGCGCTGTCGCTGGTGTACCAGTAGACGTCGGTGGAGACGACGTCGGTGAACCGGTTGACGAACGCGGCGGCGTCCGCGTCCTTCTCCCACATCATCACGCCCTTGCCGTAGTTGGCGTAACGCAGCCGGCCGTCCCCTTCCGGGAACCGGTCCCGCTGCCTGCGCAGCACGGTGAACCCGCACCCGCTGCTCTCGGGGACGCACAGGGGCCCCTCGCCGGGATGGTTGCCGGTCCACTCCGCGTCCCCGGCCTTCGCCCACATGTCGACCTCGTCGTCGAGCAGCCAGCCGACCGTCTCCTTCCCGTGCCCGGGCAGCCGGAGGTTCGTCAACGCCGACATGCCGTTCCTGCGCACCAGCGCCATGTCGGTGGTCTCGGTCAGCTCCACGTAGGTGTTGATCCCGGCCGCCCGGTCCTTGTCCACGTCCGCCTGAGTGATCACGGACTCGAACCAGACACCCACCGGGAAGAACGAAGGACTTGTCCACCCCGCCGCGGTGGGCGCGGCGAACCTCCGGTAGTAGGCGGGGCCGCCCTCCCAGGGAACCCGCACGGCCAGCGAGGCCGGGACGCCCGCCTCCTGACGCCCGGCGGCCCGGGGAGCACCGCCCGGCGAGATCTCCGCGGCCGGGCGCCGGGCCTGATCGGCGGGCGCGCCGACGGAATGGAGCCCGAGCACCGCCATCGCCGCCGAGACCGCCCCCGCCGCGGCCAGCACCAGCAGTGGCCGTCTCACCCCGCGCCGTCTCTCCCGCACCGGTTTTCCGGACCTCATGCTCTCCTCCTCAGCGCGGGTCCGGTGAGGTCTCCGCGAGCGCCATCAGCTGCGCCGCGCGCGACGACCAGGACGCGCCGAGCACGGACCCCCGCATGGCCTCGGCCGGCTGCAGCCCCCCGTCACGGAGTGTCGCACGAATGGCGTCCAGAAAGAGGTCACCGTCGGCGGCGATCCTTACCCGATCGGCATAGTTCATGATTTCCTGAAAACGGGTGCTGACCACCGGTAATCCCAGAGCGAGATATTCCTTGAGTTTGATGGGATTCGAATGCTGAATCCATGAGTTGTCCAGCCAGGGCATGATCGCGACGTCGAAGCCCGAGCCGTATCCCGGTATCTGCTCGTAGGGCCTGAACCCGAGCCAGTGCACGTTCGGATGACGGGTGAGCCGTTCCATCGGGACGGTCGCGGCGCCGACCAGGACCAGCGAGACGTCCGGCAGCTCGACGGCGATCCGTTCGAGCAGGTCGAAGTCCACGAGATAGTCGTCCAGCGCGCCGAAGAAGCCCACCCGCGGGCCCGGGATCCGGCGGATCTCCGCGGGCTGCTCGCTCTCCGGGCGCCGCCGGAAGTGCTCGGTGTCCACGCCGTGGTCGAGGAAGTACGCCCGGTCCCCGGTGACGTCCCTCTCCTCGCCCATCAACGCGGTGCTCACGTAGAGCACGTGGTCGGAGCGCTCCAGCAGGCCGCGTTCCAGGGCCTCGATGGTCGGCCGGTCGGACTCGGGGAACGACGAGTGCCGGTCGGAGCGGTTGAACACCAGCGCCCGCCTGCGCATCGGCCGGACCACGTCCCACGCCGTGGGAATGGTCACCACGATCACCGGCCGGCGCAGCCCGAGCGCCCAGGAGACGGCCCGCACCTGGGCCCGCACCAGCCCCGCGTTCACCCGCCGCGCCAGAGGGGACCCGTAGAAGGGAAGCGGCAGGGGGGACATCACGTAGAAGCCGGGCAGGTCCCGCAACGGCCTCCTGACCAGCATCGCGACGCTGCGCAGTTTGCGGCCGACACGCCGTAGCACCTGCGTGGATCTGCCGGGCGTCGGCATGCGCATGCCGATGCTGTTGACCACGAGGACCCTGCGGCGGGCGGCGACCGACCGCATCAGCTGGAAGTCCGAGTGAGCCCGGTTGTGGTACCACCAGTCCTGCGCCGAGAAGCACACGTAGTCGGGGGAAGCCTCCATCCCGCCCGGCGGGAGCGGCCAGCTGCGCATCACGGCCAGCTCGCGCAGGGCCGCGCGGTGCCGGGCCCCGCCCGCCCTGCCCTTCGCGACCGCGCGCACCAGCTCGTTGACCCCGACCGCCAGCCGCATCAGCTGCCCGCGCGGGCCTCCGTGCCGCTCGCGGTGCATCCGGACGCGGTTGGCGGACGACAGCGCCCACAGGCGGCTGGAGGTGGTCTGCTCGCCGCCGAGGTGCACCGCCTCCGCCCCGGGCTCGTACCGGACCGTGAACCCGCGGTCGCCCGCGCGCAGCATGAACTCGGTTTCCTCCGAGTAGAGGAAGTAGCGCTCGTCCAGGCGGCCGACGGCGTCCAGGCACGCCCGGGAGACCAGCCAGGCGGCGCCGGTCGCCCAGTCGACCGCGTGCGGCCGGCCGTAGGAGGCGGGATCCACGACCAGCCCGCCGAGCGGCGGGATCCGCCCGGCCCGGTGACCGCCCAGCAGCGCCTCGCCGAGCGCCCTCGGCACGGTGGGGCGCCTGCGCAGGGAGAGGTGGAGCTCACCGGTCTCGGCGGTGAGGCGGGGCACCGCGACCCCGGCTCCCCGCACGGCGAGCGCCCGCCGAAGCCGGAGGACCGATCCCGGCGCGAGCCGGATGTCCGGGTTCAGCACCAGCACGTCGCACCCGTCCGCGGCGGCGATGCCGGCGTTCACCCCGGCGGCGAACCCGGCGTTACGGCCCATCTGGACCACCCGGGCCTCGGGCGCCGCCTTCCGCACCCGTTCGAGGGTGTCGTCGGACGAGGCGTTGTCCACCACCACGATCCGGGCCGGGCCGGCGCCGGCCAGCGCGGCGTCGAGCGAGCGCAGGCATCCCTCGACGACCTGGCCGCTCGAATACGTGACGATCACTACGGCGAGCGGAGGCCATGTCCGGTCAGTCATGTCAGAACCGTTTCTGTCGCGGGGACGTTGTGCGGAAGGAACCTGGGGCGGAAGAGGCGGAGACACGGAAGGGACCACGGGACGACGCGGGGACCCGCCACAGCGCGGGACACAGCACGACGCGGGGCCCCGGCACGACGCGGGGACCTCGCCATGGCGCGGGGACCCGCCACAGCGCGGGGACCCGGCGCGAGGCGGGGATCAGGCATGGGAGGAACCGGACGCGCGCCGGGACGCCAGGCGGCCGCGCAGGGCGCCCGCCAGCATGGCGACCGCGAACGGCGCGTCGTCGCGCAGGTAGCGGCGGGCCAGGCGGCGCGGCTCCAGCGCGAGCCGGTACAGCCACTCCGCGCCCACCCGCTGGACCGGCTCGGGCGCGCGGCTGAACCGTCCGGCCGCCATGGGGATCCCCGCCCCGCAGCCGAGATGCCAGGCCCGCGGCAGCGCCACCCGCAGGGCGCGGATGGTCCTCTCCTGCTTGGGGAAACCCAGCCCGGCGAGGACGAGGTCCGGGGCGGCGACGGCGACCTCGGCGACCACCTCGCGCATCCCCTCCGGCGTGGCGTCGAACCCGAAGGGGGGCGAACAGGCACCGGCCACCCGCAGCCCCGGGAAGCGGCCGGCGAGGACCCGCGCGGCGGCCTCCGGCACGCCGGGTTCCCCGCCGAGCAGGTAGACCGAGCGGTTCTCACCCGCGGCGCGCTCGGCCATGGTGTGGACGAGCGAGGCCCCGGTCACCCGGCCGGGCAGCGGCAGACCGGCGAGCCGGGCGGCCCACACCACCGGCATGCCGTCGGCGACCACGATCTCGGAGCGCGCGACCAGCCGGGCGAGGGCGGGATCCCGCGTGGCGGCGCGGACGATGTCCACGTTGGCGGTGACGATCGCGCCGCCGCGTCCCAGGTCCCACTCGCGGGAGACGTGGTCGAGCAGTTCCGCCTCGCTGATCGCCATGATCTCGACAGCGCCGACCCGGACGCGCGCGAACCCCGCCGCGCCGTCCCGGCCCACCGGCCCGTCCGGCGTCACCGCGCACGCCCCGGGCGAGGGAGGACCACCCCGCGGGCCGCCGGGCCGACCGGCGTCTCTCTCCCTTCCCGGTGGCCGCCTCCGGCCATCGGGCGTCCGGGTCCGGCAGGCCGCTGGCCGGGTTCGCGGGGAGTCGGGAGGATGGCGGAATGAGAGTCGAACGCACCGAGATCGATGGGGTTCTGCTGTTCGTTCCCACCCAGCACCGGGACGACCGGGGGCTGTTCACCCGCACCTTCGACGCCGCGCTGGCCGCCGCCCACGGGCTGGAGCCCGCCGCGTTCGTCCAGGACAGTCAGTCCCGCTCCCGCCGGGGCACCATCCGCGCCCTGCACGGCCGCGCCGGCCGGGGAGAGGCCAAGCTCGTCCGGTGCGCCCGCGGCGCCGTGCACGACGTGCTCGTCGACGCCCGGCCCGGTTCCCCGACCTTCGGCCACCAGATGTCGGTCGTTCTCGACGATGAGACCTTCGTCCACCTCTACGTCCCTCCTGGCTTGTTGCACGGCTATCAGGCGCTGACCGAGCAGGCCGACGTCTGCTACCGGATCGACCGGGAACACGACCCCGCCGAGGACGTCTCGGTCCGCTACGACGACCCCGACCTCGGCATCCGGTGGCCGCTGCCGGTCACCGCGATCAGTGAGCGTGATCTGGCAGCGGGCTCCTGGGCGGAGCTGCGCCGCCGGCTGCCGGATTGACCTCCTCCGGCGGCAGGGGTGCCCGGGCCGGCTCCCTCCGGGTGGTGCGCAACAGCGAGCCGGCGGCTCCGATGATGAGGAACGACAACCCGGTCACCGTCGCGAACGAACGCAGGTCGAACGTGGCCGCCCCGACCAGGGGGACCACCAGGCATGCGGCCAGGGTCAGTCCCAGGTCGCGCACCGCGGGGTCGGAGCTGAGGCGGCGGACGCGCAGCGCCGCCCAGATCCCGGTGAGGAAGATCCCGGCGAAGGTGACCAGGCCGATGACGCCGGTCTCCACCAGCGACAGGATGTACTGGTTGTCGAAGATCAGATGTTTGGGCGCGTACCATGTGCCCAGTCCCCGGCCGATCCACGGGTGGTTGCCGATCTCGGCGGCCGCCACCGCGTAGTCGTGCGTCCGGTACTGGATGCTGGAATCGCTGGACAGGCTGGTGAACAGGCCGAGGAACACGCTGAGCAGGCCGGGCACGGCCACCTTCATCACGGCCAGGAAGCCCACGCCGCCCACCGCCGCCCACATCCGCCGCCGCGCGGGCCACCCGGTGACCAGCACCGCGCTCACCACGGCCATTCCGAGGACCGCCGACCGGGACACGGAGAACATCAACCCGGCGCCGATCAGCGCGGCGCACAGCCACCACCGCAGGGAGGGCTCGCCCCGGTCGCGGGCGCCGAACGCGTAGTGCAGCGCGATCGGGATGATCATCGCGCACACGACTCCGAGCTCGATCGGGTGCCCCGTGGTGCCCGCGACCCGGCGCAGGGTGTTCCGCTCGAAGATGGCCGGCAGCTCCGAGGTGAACCGGAACCCGGGGAAGGTGAGGTATTTCGTCAGGTCGAACGCGAGCACGAACTGGAGCGCCGCGATGACCCCGACCGCGGCGCCCGCGACCACGAGGCATCTCAGCACGAAGTCCAGCCGCTCCCGGCCGCGGATGCCGTCGCAGGCGAGGAGCCCGACGCCCACCGTCGCCACGACCAGGACGATGCTGTGGTCGGCCATGTCGAGCTCGTCCGGCGGGAGGTAGGCGGCGGTGGCGTAGCCGTAGGTGGCCAGCATCGCGGCGGTGTACGCGAACAGCGCGGTGCGTACGGGGTTGGGGCCCTTGGCCGCGGCGAGCGTGGTGGTCAGGTGCGCGCAGAACCACCACAGCGCGGCGAAGAGACCGGCCGCGTCGGCGGGGGTGAGGGAGAACGGCAGGCCGCGGAAGACCAGCCGCGCCGGAGCCAGCATCAGGACCATGACGAACACGGCGGCCAGGGTCGCCCCGTCGGCGCTGCGCGGGGCCGGGCGGTCGGGGGGGCCGACGGGCACGGCGCTCACCTCCGCAGGGAGGGTTCGGCGGGCACCTGCCCGGGGTCCCGGGACCGGCCGGGCTCCGGGCCCCCGCGCCTGCGCCTGCGCGCGTCCAGGAAGCTCTCCAGGCTGAACACCGCGGCGAGGCCGGCGAGCACGCAGAGGAGCAGGGCGGCGGCGGCCCCGCGCAGCTTGCCCCCGCGCTGGGGCTGCGGCTCCGTCGGCGGCACCATCTCGCTCATCGTGATGTAGGTCGCCGGGGGCGCGCCGACCAGCCGCTGACGGCCGGCCAGCTCGGTCTTCGCCCGTTCCCGGACGCGCACCACGAGGTCGCGCGCTCCCGCCGGCGAGAGGCTCCTGCCCTCGATGTACACGAACGGCCCGCCGTCCAGCGACTCGGGGTTGGTGCTGCCGTTCGTGACCGTGAAGGTGGTGTCGCCGTCCGGCGGCGCGCCGAGCGCCTCCGCCGTCTCCGGGGTGCTGAGCGCCTGGATGAGGATCGAGGCTGACATGCTCAGGCCCCAGTCGAAGTTCAGCAGGGGGTTGGTCAGCCCGTTGGGCCGGCGCGGGTCGCTCGGCAGGCTCCCGCCGGTGGGCGGCGTGGTCAGCACGAGGACCGAGTTCGAGACGTAGAACGTCGGAATCGACGAGTAGACGCCGACCGCGACGCCGATGGACAGCAGGAACGCCGGCAGGGCGACGTACCATCGCCGTGACACGACGAGAACTGTCCCCCAGAAGTCCACGGGTTTCCTTCCTGGGCCGGAGGGGAGTCGCCGGGCCGCGCGACCGCGCGGCTCCCCGGCGACCGGGTCGTCTGCTACCTGCGCTGTCACATGCCGGGGTCGTCCCCGCCGGCGTGCGAGGCCACGGCGGCGTCCGGGTCCTGCCCGCCCGCCCGATCCACGCCCGCGGCGCCCGGCGCCGGGTTCCCCCCGGGGGGCTCGCCACCGCGCGGGGCCGGCGGCTCGTCCGGGGCGGTCCCCGGCCGGGCCGGGGGGATCTCCGCCGGCCCGTACACGGTGACGGGAGGGTCCGCGCCGTCCGGCGTGCCGCCGTCTTCCCGCCCGCCCCGCTCCTCCGCTCCGGTCCCGGCCGCCCGGGTGGCCGGGCCGGGCACCCCGGGCCGTCCCTCGCCGTACCGGTGCCGGAGCGACCGCCGGCGCTCCACGGCGTACGCGAGGCCCAGGCCGAGGACGACGACGAGGGCCAGCGCCCCGCCCGCGGCCTGCCACGTGACGGAACGGTCCGTTTCGGGGAAGGTGGGCGGCACCACCTCGACGAGCCCGATGAAGGTGGAGCCGGGTGCCCCGAGCGCCCGCTGCCGGTCGGCCAGCTCGGTCCTGAGGCGGTTCTGGACCCTGACCATGACGGTGTGGGCGGTCTCGGCGGAGTCGCTCTCCACCTCGACGTACACGAACGGCCCGTTCATGAGGATGCCGAGCATGGCGGGGTTGCTGCGTCCGTCGTTGATCGTGACCTCGGTGGGGCCGTCCTTCACGACGCCCAGCTCGGCCGCGACCGCCTCGGTGTTCAGGGCCAGGATGAGGATCCCGGCCGTGGTCCGGAGACCGTCGCTGAACTGCAGCAGCGGGTTGCTCCGGCCCGGCGGCTTGGTCGGGTCGGTCGTCCCGCCCGCGGGGGGCGTGGTCAGCACCATCGACGCGGTCGACACGTAACGCGGGGGCACCAGGAAGAAGACGACCGCGGCGGCCAGGAGTCCCAGCCCGATCACCGGGGGCCCGATCCGCTTCCTTCTGGCGAGGTCGAGGACGGTCTTCCAGAACTCCACTACGCCGTCCCCGCTCCTCCGGGCGTGTCCGGCGCCCGGGACACGATGTGCATTGATCGCAGCACGCGAACTCCTTGTCACTACGGCCTCGCCGGGGCACGCCGGCACCCCGGTCACCTGCTCCTGGCCAGGGCCTCCGCCTCGTACTCCAGCGCGAGGTCCTCGGGCATCGGGCCGAGGTCGGCGCAGCGCGCGAAGTCGCGCAGGGTGGTGCCGGTGCACGCCGCGTCCACGTTGCGCGCGCCGCGGCGGGCGCGCACGTCGTCGATGTGCACCGTGCGGAAGTCGATGCTGAAACGGGTCCGGCCCGAGGTGTTGGGCACCGTCGAGTGCAGCTGGGCGCCGGAGAACACCAGCACGCCGCCGGGCTCGGGCACCACCCGCACCTGCGGGTCGAGCTGTACCGGCTCCTCGGGGCGGGGCTGCTCCCGGGTGTCGCCGCGCACGTGCCGGGCGGCGGTGAGCCTGCTGGTCCGGTTCCACTCGGCGTAGTCGTAGCGCGCGCTGCCGTTGCGCACCGCGGTGTCGAAGTAGCCGGGGTGGAAGGCCATCACGTTCTCCGGCACCACTGCGTAGACGGGAATCCACCAGTTGACCTGGCTGAACGGCGCCGAGTACCAGCAGTCGCGATGCGGGTGGAAGGCGTAGGAGATCCCGGAGGTGAGGTAGTCGTGCGAGGTGGAGGTGCGCAGCCGGGGCACGTCGAAGTAGGTCTTCTCCAGGTCGCAGCCCAGCTCCTCCAGCACGGCGGGGAGCAGCTCCTTGCACCGGGGGTGGTGGATGAAACGGGGTTTGAGGTCGGCGAGCAACGCCGCGAACTCCTCGACCGGCATGTCGAACTGGGCGGTCTGCGGGTCACGCCCGCCGAACGCCTCGGCGATCAGCTCTCCGGCGAAGCCGACCAGCTCACGGGAGGCGGGCGTCGCCGAGTAGACGAAGACCTGCCCCCGGTAGAGCAGTTCCCGCCGCGTGTCGTCGTCCGCCTCGCTGTTCGAGAAGACGGTGGTCATCGTGGGTCTCCTTCCTCGTGGCCGGACGCCGGGGCGCCCGGATGCCGGGGCGCCGGGGCGCCGGGTCGCCCCTCGCGGGGCGCGCGTCCTTCCCTCGCGGGGCACTCGTCCGATCCGCGCGGCACCCGTCACCGCCCGCCCGGGACGAGCCTGGAGGCGATCAGCGCGAGCCTGCGGCCGCGGCGGGCCGCGGTGACCCGCTGGCGGCGCAGGTACATGCCGAGCACGGCCGAACGCGCGCGGCGGCGCTGCTCCTCGGTGAGGTCGACCTGGTGCAGCCAGCGGAGCATCTCCCGGCACTGCAGCAACGTGGCGACGCGGGCGCGCCAGGGCGGCACGCCGAGGCGGCGGGCTATCGCGGGCAGGGAGCCGGGGTTCCAGTCGCGGTGGGCGAGCACCTCGGGGACGTGTCCCCACGGTCCGGCCAGCGCCAGCTTGGCCGCGAACACCTCGTCCTCGCGCAGCATGTTGCGCCGGGGGATCCGGGCCAGGGGGTCGCGCCGGAGCAGGCCGTACAGCGGGTCGACGAGCAGGTGGCTCTCGTTGAGCAGTCGCAGCATCTCCGCGAACCGGTCCACCGGGTCGTCCGACTCCAGCCCGGTGCCGGTGTGGGGGACGCTCCGGACCGTCCCGTCGGGCATGGTGTAGGCCACCTGGGTGGTGACCAGCACGAGCCGGTCGTCCTCCGCGAACGCCTGGAGGGCCCGGGAGACGCACGAGGGTTCCAGCCGGTCGTCGTCGCCGACCCAGCGGAAGAACGTGCCCTCGGCCGGCTCCACGGCCCGGACGAAGTTGTTCAGCAGGCCCACGTTCTCCGGGTGCCTGCGGTAGACGATCCGGTCGTCACGCCGGGCCAGGTCGCGGCAGACCTCCTCGGTGCCGTCCGTCGAGGCGTTGTCGGAGATCAGCACCTGGAGGCGCTCGTGGTCCTGGGCGAGCACCGAGCGGACCGCTCCCTCGATCCGGTCGGCGCCGTTGCGCACCGGAAGCACGACGGACACCAGAATGTCGGAGGTCGGCATCCGGTTTCCCCCTTTCACATGGTTCTCGGGATCCATGGATCTTTCGGGCGGCGGGCGTCTCCCGGTCAGCGGGCGAGGACCGTCCGCCCTCCCAGCCGTCTGAGCCGCGACACGGGCACGACGAGCAGGACGTACGCGAGCAGCCCTCCGCCGCCCGCCACGCAGAGCTGCAGGAACGGGGAAGCCCCGGTCACCCGGGCCAGCGATACCGTGACGGCGGCCGCGAGGACGCCGCCCAGCAGCGGGCGCACCAGGGCGGGCAGGACGGGCCGCAGGAGCACACCGGCGCGGGCCAGCATCAGCGCCGCCATCGGCAGGGCGACCAGGAGGCCGACCAGCGCGTGTCCGGCCGCCGCGCCGCGGATGCCGTCCCAGTGCGTGCCCGCCCACAGCGCGGGCACCAGCGCCACGGCCCAGCCCAGGTTCATCCACACGGTGGCCCTCGTGGCCCCCACCGAGGTGAGGACGTCGAAGGCGAGGGCGGTGAGCATCCGCACGACCGTCAGGACCGCGAGCAGGGCCAGGACCCCGGCGGCCGGCGCCCACCTCTCGCCGTAGAGGAACACCACGATCGCCGGCGCCAGCGTGGCCATCACCACGGCGACCGGCAGCACGAAGGCGACCAGCGGGGGAAGGGAGCGCCGCACCCCCAGCGACAGCGACTCCGGCGTGCGCTCGGCCAGCCGGGAGAAGCTGGGGACGGTCACGTGGCGCAGGGCGGTCCCGATCACGCCGGGCACCCAGCTGGAGACGTTGAACGCCAGCAGGTAGAAGCCGAGCGCGACGGGGCCGAGCACGGAGCCGACGATGACGTAGTCGGCGTTCATCAGCACCGCCTCGATGCCGAGGCCCACGGCCAGCGGGACCCCGAACCGCAGGAGCCTGACCGCGACCTCCCGGTCGAAGCCGAGCCGGAACGGCAGCCGGGCCCAGGCGAGCACCAGCGCGCCGGTGACCGCGTTGGCCGCGACCTGCCCCCAGGCGAAGCTGAGGGCCCCGGCGCCGCCGGCGGCGAGCGGGACCGCCACCGCGACGTTGACCAGGGAGCCCGCGATGTTCGCCCCGGCCAGCTTGTCGTGCTCGAACCCGCGCATCAGCGCGGCCGCCCGCACGGCGGTGACGCCGTCGATCAGGATGACCGCGGTGAGCAGCCGGACCACCGGTGTGGCCTCCGCGCTGCCCGCCAGCTCGGCGAAGTGCGGGGCGACCACCCAGAAGATCCCGTACAGCCCGGTGCTGAACGCCAGAGCCATGGCCGTGGCCGTGGGGGCCATGTCCTCGATCCGGCCCCGCCACTGCACGGTGGCCGCGATGATGCCGACGTCGTTGACGTGCATGACGAAGGTGGTCGCCGCCAGCGCGACGGCGTACAGGCCGAAGTCCTCCGGCGCGAGCAGCCGGGCGAGCACCAGCCCCATGACGAAGGTGCTCGCCTTGGTCCCCAGGTTGCCCAGCAGGCTCCAGCGCAGCCCGCGGCCGGCTTTCCTGCCGATCTCGCCGACGTGCTCGCCCGCCCCGGGGGACCCCCCGGCGTCCGCGCCCCGACGCTCGTTCATCCGTGTCTTCCGTCCGCCTCGTGGTGGGGCCCGCTCAAGCGGGTTCCTCGACCCGCTCCAGCCAGATCTCCCGCCAGAACGGGACGAACTGCCTCGGACAGCCCGCGCTGTACGCGCCGGCGCAGACGATGCCCTCCAGGGTCACCGAGGGGGTCCTCATCCGGAGCATCCGGCCGCTCCGCTCGTCGATGCACCGCTCGACCCGGGTGAGCACCCGGGCGGTCCGGCCGCAGTGGCGGGCCATCTCCTCCTCGAAGCCCAGGCCGCGGTTGAGCAGGTCCTGGTTGAGAGTCTTGACGATCTCCTCCTTGGACTTGATCCGGACCCACTCGCCCGGCCGGAGGTCGAGCGTGGCGGTCGGCGTCGTGCCCACGACCCGGCCCCGGACGAAGCCCCATCGAAGCCCTCCCCTGATGCGCAGCCGGTGGGGCAGCACCCGCGCGCTGCGCTCCTGGAAGCGGTTGAACAGCCCGACGAGGATCGAGCGCAGCGTGAACAGCGGACCCGTGTTGCCGGTGCGCACGTCCTTGACGTACTGCCCGACGTCCTTGAGCGGCAGGCAGGTGGGCGCGGCGCGCAGCAGCTCGGTCGCCTGGCAGGAGAACCGCTCCTCCCCGCCGGGCCCGGGGGGCTTCCTCGTGGCCGCCGTGAGAACCGGGAGCAGGGCACGGCCCGCCGCGAGGTCCTCGGGGAGGGCCGAGGGGGCCCGCCCGGACGGGGGCGGGGCCGGCGGGGGCGGGGAGCCTGCCGGATCCACCCGCCTGAGCCAGGCCTCCTTCCAGTAGAACTGGCAGGCCGTCTGGCAGCCCCCGTGCGCCTGCCCGTCGCAGCGCGCCCCGGTGAGGTGGACGGCGCGTTCCATCCGCCGCATGCCGGTGCGGCTGATCGTGTCGCAGAGCTTGTGCGCCACCTTGTGCACCGTGAGCCGTCGCCCGCAGAAGGCCAGCATCTCCGGCATGAAGGGCAGCTCGTCCAGTTCGCCCTTCTCGTCCAGCGTGGCCATGATCTCGGCCTCGCCGAGCACCTCCACCGTCTCGCCGACCCGCAGGTTGAGCACCCCTGGGGACGGGGAGCCCGTCCCGGTCCGAAACCGCGTCACAGCGCACACTCCTTGAGCAGTCCCGCGTCGCGCAGGGCCCGTGCCGCGTCGGCCACGACGGCGAAGGGCAGGTCGGACCGTTCCGCGATGTCGAGGAGGCTGTGCCGCCCGTCGGAGAGGTTCAGCACCCAGAGCATCGCCATCTGGGCCTGTCGCGTGTCGCTGCGCCCGCCCAGGGCCCCGTACAGGCCGCGCCTGCCCAGCTGCGGCTCGCCGTACGGGCTGAGGTTGAGGTAGCGGCGGTCGCCCTCCAGCACCCGGGTGACCTCCCAGCAGGTCTCCAGGGTCTCCAGCATCGCCTCCGGGGAGACGAAGTCCGGGTTGTCCGCCGACGTGTGGTACTCGGGATATCCCGCGTACGGAGTCCGGGTGAGGGAGCCGACGGGCAGGTCGAAACCCGGTGAGCAGAACTGCCGCTCGTCGTAGCCGTACGGGGAGAAGTCGACGACCGTGTGCTCGCGCCCGGAGGTCCGCAGCACGTGCCGGACCGCCCGGTCGATCCCGGCGTCGCCGCGCCTGCTGCGCTTGTACGTCAGCGGGCCGCGGTCACCCGCGCAGGCCAGCACGAGGCCGTGCCTGATCCTGCTCGTGCGCTCGCGGTTGCGGGCCAGCCAGGTGATGGCGCCGATGGTGCCGGGCGCGAAGAGGAACCGGTAGGTGTACCACGGGTCGGTCTCCGCCAGCCGCCGCGCGAGCCGGACCGCCACCGCGGCGCCCGCCAGGTTGTCGTTGGCCAGCGAGGGATGGCACACGTGGCAGGAGACGAGCACCTCCTCGGGGACCCGGCCGGGCACCACGTACTCGCCGTAGGTCAGGTGCCCGTCGGCCAGCATGGAGTCGATCACGACCTCGTACGGCCCCTCGCCGAGCCCCTCCAGGGTCTCGTGGGCCAGGCAGAAGCCCCACGTCTCGGCGTAGTAGCCGGTCCGGTACGGGATCAGGCCGGGCTGCTCCGGGAGCGTGTGCAGGTGCCCGCGCAGCTCCTCCAAGGTCATGGTGGCCGACACCGGGACGCTGTAGCCGACCACGTGCAGGGTGGACGCCGCGAAGTCGATCACCCGGGTGCCGGCGGCGTCCTTGACGTAGGCGTCGCGGATGTTCCACTCCCTGGGCACCGTCCAGTCGAGGACCTGGGTGCCCGTGGGCACCTCGCGGACCCGCAGCCGGACGGACTCCGCGATGATCTCCAGGGTGCGGCGCACGCCGTCACCGGTGATGCTCCGGCACAGCGGGTAGAGCCGTTCGACCAGGGCGTGCATCCAGCGCCCCTCCTCCGCGCCCGTCATCGCCCGCCGTCCCGCACCGGCCTCGTCCACCGTCGCCCGCCCCGCGGGGGCCTCATCCGTCACTGCCCACCACCCCGCGGGGGCGCAGCGCGCCGTCGACGGAACCGGCCCGGCGCCGCGCCGAGAGCCACGCCAGCCTGGTGAAACGGGTCCGGAAGTCCTCCTCGGTCAGGCCGGACCGCCCGTAGGCCTCGACGAGCTGGGCGGCGCCCGCCTTGACCGTCCACAGCGCCTCGTAACCGGGGAGCGCGGCGCGGACCCGGGAGAAGTCGACCCGGTAGGAGCGGGTGTCGCCGCCGGTCTCGCCGGTGATCACGACCCGGGACCCGGGCACCGCCTCGGCGACCTCGGCGGCGATCTCCGCCACGGTGACGTTGTTCTGCTCGGTGCCCACGTTGAACGCCCTGGCGTGCACTGCCTCGCGCGGGGCGGTCAGGGCCCTGGCGAAGGCGGCCGCGATGTCGGCGGCGTGTACCAGCGGGCGCCAGGGGGTGCCGTCGGACAGCACCCGGACCTCGCCGGACAGGATCGCGTGCCCGACGAGGTTGTTCAGCACGATGTCCGCGCGCAGCCGGGGCGAGAACCCGAAGGCGGTGGCGTTGCGCAGGAACACCGGGCTGAAGTCGTCGTCGGCCAGCGTGAGCAGGTCGTCCTCGACCCTGACCTTGGAGTCGGCGTAGGGGGTCACCGGGCGCAGCGGGGCGTCCTCGTCGACCAGGTCGCTGCCGGAGGCCCCGTAGACCGAGCAGGTGGAGGCGTACAGGAACCGGCGTACGCCCGCGTCGCGGGCGAGCCGGGCCAGGCGCACCGAGGCGCGGTGGTTGACGTCGTAGGTCAGCTCGGGCGCCAGCGAGCCCAGCGGGTCGTTGGACAGGGCGGCCAGGTGCACCACCGCGTCGATCCCGGCCAGGGCGTCCGCGGTGACGTCCCGCACGTCGACCGGGTGGCCGGGCGGGTCGTCGGGCGCGGGGCCCAGCACGCAGCCGGCGAAGAGCCCGGAGTCGAGCCCGACCACCTCGTGGCCCGCGCCGGTGAGCACCGGGGCCATCACGCTCCCCAGGTATCCCTGATGTCCGGTCAGCAGCACGCGCATCGGTCGTTCATCCTCCAGCCAGGTCCAGGGTCAGCTTGTTCACGTGGAACGCCTCGGCGTAGCGCGCGTGGCACTCGATCCCGCGGATGCGGGCCAGTCCGAGGAACGCCTCGCGGTCGTACCAGGGGCGGTGCCGCTGCGAGGGGTAGTGCCGGTGGAGCAGGTCCGCCTTCGCCTCGGCGACCTCGGGCGCGAGCGGGTGGTAGGCCGAGGGGCGGCCCAGGTCGCCGTCCCACTTGACGATCTCGTAGCCGAGCACCTGGTGGTCGCGGAAGGCGGTGGGCACCAGCCCGGCCAGGCCCCGGTGGTCCTGGTGGGCGTCGCCGGGGGCGGGCGCGAACAGCAGGTCGGGGTCGGTGCGGGCGCGCAGCTCCTCCACCGCCTCCTTCGCCTCCCCCCAGTGCGCGGGCAGCCGCCCGTCGGGCAGCTTCAGCACGGTGAGCCGCAGGTCGGCGCCGGGGCAGAAGGCGGTCAGCGCCGCGTGCTCCTCGTCCTCCCGCGTGGTCCCGCCGCCGGAGAGCACCAGCGCGTCCACCCGGACGCCGGGACGCGCCGAGCAGAGGGTGAGCAGGGTGCCGCCGGCCCCGATGGCGAGGTCGTCGCAGTGCGCGGCCAGGAGTGCGATCCGGCCCGCGCCGGTCGGCCGGAAGCGGATCATGTGGACGGCACCGCCGCGGACGCCAGGCCCGCGTCCGCCGTGGCCGTACGCCGCCCGCCCGCCCACGGCCCCCGCCGCGAAGCCCCGGCGGGCCCCGCGGTGCCGCCTCCCGGATCCGTGGAGGCTCCCGCGGCGGGGTCGCGCTCCCACAGCGCCCAGGGGCGGTCGCCCCGCGAGTACGCCTCGTCGAGGGCGACCCGCTCCTTGACCGTGTCACTCGGCCGCCAGTAGCCACGGTGCGGGTAGGCCAGCAGCCGGCCGCGCTTGGCCAGCTCGGCGCAGCCGTCCGCGACGAGGTCGCCGCCCTCCGGGATGTGGTCGAAGACCTCCTGGCGGAGCACGAAGTAGCCGCCGTTGACCCAGAGCGGCATCCGGCTGACCGGGGTGATCCCGCCGACCAGGCCGTTCTCGCCCAGCTCGATGCAGTGGAAGGTGTCGGAGGGCGGCACCACCATCATCGACGCGCCCGCGTCGGACCGGGCGAAGCGCTCGACGATCTCCGGCAGCGGCGCGTCGGTGAGCACGTCGGCGTAGTTGGCCAGGAACATCTCGTCGCCCCCCAGATGCTCGCGGACCCGGCGCAGCCGCTCGCCGATCGGCGAGGTGATCCCGGTCTGCACGAACGAGATCGACCAGTCGGAGATGTCGGTGGACAGCAGCTCCACCCGGCCTCCGCGCAGGACGAAGTCGTTGGAGGTCGTCTCCTGGTAGTTCAGGAAGAAGTCCTTGATGTGGTGGGCGCCGTAGCCGAGGCAGAGGACGAACTCGGTGTGCCCGAAGTGCGCGTAGTAGCGCATCACATGCCAGATGAGCGGCCGGGGGCCGACGAGCTGCATGGGTTTGGGCGCGTCGCCGGGGGTGCCGGTGCGCATCCTGGTGCCGTACCCGCCGCAGAAGAGGACGACCTTCACGGGTTCACCTCGACGATCTCCAGGTTGGGGATGGGGAAGACCAGCCGGCCTCCCCAGGCGTTGACGAAGGAAAGCTGGCCGGTGAGCTCCTCACGGAGGTTCCACGGGAGCACCAGCACGTAGTCGGGCCGCTCCTCGGCCAGCCGCTCGGGCGGCAGGATCGGGATGCGCGCCCCGGGGGTGAACCTGCCGTGCTTGTAGGGGTTGCGGTCGACCGTGAACGGGAGCAGGTCGGGCCGGACGCCGCAGTGGTTGAGCAGGGTGTTGCCCTTGCCGGGCGCCCCGTAGCCGGCCACGGTCTCACCCCGCTCGGCGGCCTCGATGAGGAAGCGCAGCAGGTCGCGGCGGACGCGTGCGACCCGCCCGCCGAACGCGGCGTAGCCGGACAGCTCGTGCAGGCCCGCGGCCTTCTCCGCGGCCAGCAGCGCGGTCACCCGCTCGCCGGGCTCGCCGGCGGCCTCGCGTGGCCTGGCCCACAGGCGGATGGACCCGCCGTGGGTGGGCAGCGACTCGACGTCGACGAGGGAGAGCCCGCCGCCGGCCAGGGCGCGGCGCGCGGAGGCGACCGTGTAGTACTGGAAGTGCTCGTGGTAGATGGTGTCGTACTGGTTGCGCTCCATGAGCGTGAGCAGGTGCTGGACCTCGATGGAGACCCAGCCGTCGTCGGCCACCAGGGCGCGCAGTCCCCGGGTGAACCCGGTGACGTCCGGGATGTGGGCGTAGACGTTGTTGGCCACCACCAGGTCGGCCGGCCCGTGCTCCGCGCGGACCGCGGCCCCGGTCTCCGGGCCGAGGAACGCCGTCAGCGTCGGCACCCCCGCGTCCCGGGCGGCCCGGCCGACGTTCCTGGAGGGCTCGATGCCCAGGCAGCGGATGCCCCGCTCGACCACGTGCCGGAGCAGGTAGCCGTCGTTGCTGGCCACCTCGACGACGAACGAGCCGCCGTCCAGCCCGAGCCGGTCGGCCGCCCCGCGCACGAACGCGCGGGCGTGCTCCACCCACGACGTCGAGTACGACGAGAAGTAGGCGTACTCGGTGAACGTGTCCTCGGGAGTGATCATCGGCGGGATCTGCGCCAGCCAGCAGCCGGTGCAGACCCGCAGGTGCAGGGGGTAGGTGACCTCCGGCTCCGCCAGCTGCTCCTCGGTGAGGAACCGCTCGCAGGGCGGGGTCGCCCCGAGGTCGACGACGCTGGCGAGGCTCGTCGAGCCGCACAGCCTGCAGGTTGTCATGGACATGCTCCCTCGCCGCGTGACGCGGCCCGACGGGTGTTGCTCGACAGATCGCTCTCGGGCCCGGCGCCGGGCTCGTGCCCGGCGCACCCAGTGTCGTGACCACCCGGTGCGGAGACCGGCGCCGGCCCGTCCCACCGTGGTGCGGGCGCCGCCGCGGGCCCGGCCTGGCGCCCGTTCCCGCGGCCCGCGGCCGCCGCTAGCCGGGGCCGAGGCGCCCGGACGCGCGCAGCGCCTCCCGCCAGTCCCGCATCGGCGGCAGCCCCGCCCGGCCCCAGCCGCCGTGCCCCAGCACGCCGTACGCCGGACGCCGGGCGGGGCGCGGGAAGTCCGCGGAGGAGACCTCCTTGACCCGGCCGGGGTCGGCGCCGAGCAGCTCGAAGATCTCCCTGGCGAGGCCGTACCAGCTCGTCCGGCCGGAGTTGGTCGCGTGGTAGATCCCCGGCGGCGCCCCGCCCGCCGTCAGGCCGAGGATCCGGCCGGCCAGGTCACCGGCCCAGGTGGGCTGGCCGACCTGGTCGCCGACGACGTCGACGACCGGTTTCTCCCGCTCCAGCCGGGCCATGGTGCGGACGAAGTTGTGGCCGGTCGCGGCGTACAGCCACGCGGTCCGCACCACGTAACCGCTGTGCGGCAGCACCTCCAGCACGGCGCGCTCGCCCGCGAGCTTGGTGCGCCCGTAGGCGTTGACCGGGCAGGTCCGCGCGTCCTCCGGATACGGGTCCGACGCGGTGCCGTCGAAGACGTAGTCGCTGGAGGGCTGGACCATCCGCGCGCCGAGCCGTCCGCACGCCTCGGCGAGCGTGCGCACCCCGGCGCCGTTGACGGCGAACGCCTCGTCCTCGTGCGTCTCCGCGTCGTCCACGGCCGTCCAGGCCGCGCAGTTCACCACGATGTCCGGCCGGCAGGCCGTGACCAGGTGGTGCACGGCGGAGGCGTCGCGCAGGTCGAGATCGTCCCTGCCGAACGCCAGGACGGGGTGCCCGGCGGCCCGCAGGCGGCTCAGCAGTTCGGTGGCGAGCATGCCGGAGGCCCCGGTGACCAGCCATCGGCTCGTCGGTTTCACGCCTGGTGAGGGGGTCAAGAGCTGATCTGCACCTTACTGTGATCGCCCAGCACGAGGCGGTGGGCTCTGGGGGTGACGGGGGCGGGGGTGACCTCGACGTCGTGGCCGATGAGGGACGCCTCGATCCGGGAGACCCCGGAGATCGAGGCCCGGGGCAGGACGATCGAGTACTCGATCTCGCTGCCGGTGATCGCGCAGCCCGCCGCGATGGAGGTGAACGGGCCGACGTAGCTGTCGCGGATCCGGGCGCCGGGACCGATGATCGCGGGGCCGACGATGCGGGACCGCTCGACCACGGCGCCCGCCTCGACGACCACCCGGCCGATCAGCTGGCTGGCCGGGTCGGCCACACCGTCCACGCGGGGGTCCAGGGACTCCAGCACCAGCCGGTTGACCTCCAGCATGTCGGTGACGCCGCCGGTGTCCTTCCAGTAGCCGGAGATGACGGTGGACTCCACCCGCCGCCCCTCGGAGATCAGCCACTGCACGGCGTCGGTGATCTCCAGCTCCCCCCGCCACGAGGGCTTGAGCTCGGCCACCGCCTCGTGGACCGCGGAGGTGAACAGGTAGACGCCGACCAGCGCGAGGTCGCTCTTGGGGACGGGCGGCTTCTCCTCCAGCCCGATGACGCGGCCGGTGGCGTCCAGCTCGGCGACGCCGAACTGGCGGGGGTCGCCGACCCGGGTGAGCATGATGTGGGCGGCGGGCCGGTCACGGGCGAAGCCCTCCACGATTTCGTCGATGCCGCCGACGATGAAGTTGTCCCCGAGATACATGACGAAGTCGTCGTCGCCGAGGTACTCGCGGGAGACGAGAACCGCGTGGGCCAGGCCCAGCGGCGCGGGCTGGCGGATGTAGGTGACCTCCAGGCCGAAGGCGAGGCCGTCGCCGACGGCCGCCTCGATCTCGGCGTGCGTGTCGCCCACGACGATCCCGATCTCGCGGATCCCGGCGGCGGCGATGGCCTCCAGCCCGTAGAAGAGCACGGGCTTGTTGGCGACCGGCACGAGCTGCTTGGCGGAGGTGTGGGTGATCGGCCGCAGCCGGGTGCCCGACCCTCCGGCGAGCACGAGCGCTTTCACGGCTAGTAGGCCCCTTCTCCGCTGATGACGGCGCTCCAGGTCTTCCAGAGGATCTGCAGGTCCAGAAAGAGCGACCAGTTCTCGACGTAGCGGAGATCGAGGCGTACGGACTCCTCCCAGCTGAGGTCCGAGCGCCCGCTGACCTGCCACAGGCCCGTCATTCCCGGCTTGACGACCAGGCGGCGGCGCACGTCCTCGCCGTACTGCCTGACCTCGGCGGGCAGCGGGGGGCGCGGGCCGACGAGCGACATCTCACCGCGCAGCACGTTGAGCAGTTGCGGCAGCTCGTCGATGGAGTACCGCCGCAGGTGGGCGCCCACGCGGGTGATCCTTGGATCGTTCCTAATCTTGAAGAGCACGCCGTCGAACTCGTTCCTCCGCACCAGATCGATCTTGAGCCGTTCGGCGTCCACGACCATGGTGCGGAATTTCACGACCTGGAACTCCCGGCCTCCCCTGCCCACCCGGACCTGGCGGAACAGCGCCGGCCCCGGGCTCGTCGCGCGGATCAGCACGGCGACCACCAGCATGGGCAGCGCGAGCGCCAGCAGGGCCAGGCAGGCGCCGGCCCGGTCGAACAGGCTCTTGGCCAGCCTCCTGGCGCCCTGGAAGTCGGGGTGCTCGACGTGGAGCAGCGGCATCCCCGCGACCGGGCTGATGCTGATGCGCGGCCCGGCCACGTCCATGAGCGCGGGCGCCACGAACAGGTCGGTGCGGGCGTCCTCCAGGTTCCAGGCGAGCCTGCGCAGCGCGGCGCCGTCCAGTTCCGGGCAGGCCAGGATGGCGACGGCGTCGGCGTTGACCTGGGTGACCACCGCGGCCACGTCGGAGAAGCCCCCGAGCACCGGAATGCCGTCGACCTCCACCAGGTCGGGCCCGGACGGCAGGCAGGCGGCGACCACGGTCATGCCGTGGTAGGGCTGCCTGCGCAGCTGGATCACCAGGTCGAGCACCGACTCCCGGTGCCCGACCGCGACCACCTGGCGCATGTACTCACCGCGCGAGCGCCGCCGGTGGAGCCGCTTGCGCATCCGATAGCGGAAGGCGACCGTGAGAACGAGCGCGAGGGGGAACATCGCCATGACGAAACTACGGGCGATCGGCGTCTGCGTGACGTACGCGCCGATCGCCACGGTGGCCGTCAGCCCGGCTCCGCCGTTGAAGACCGCCCGGAACTCCTCCGAGCCCTCGCCGTGCGCGCGCCTGCGGTAGGCGCCCCCCGCCGCCAGGGCGACCGGCCAGGCCAGAGCCAGCCCCAGCCCCAGCAGCGCCTCTGTTTCAGGGATGAAGGCTCCGAACCATAATCGGACCCCTAAAACCGCCTCACAGGCAACTACAGAGCATGCAATATCCCCCGCAACCAGAATACGGACATAAGACCGCGTCCAAATACTCGGAGTAGTGCGTGCCGGACCTTCGAGGAGCGCTACGGCGGGCCCCTCTGTTCCCACTTCCATACCACCCCACTCGGATGCCCCATCGTCAACGGCTAGCTGACGCGCATCTCACTTCAATGGTTGACAGCATTCTCTAATATCCCAGAGGCGCGGATACCCCTGGAAATACTAGTGATCACCATTGAGGAGCGGAATAGCACCCCACTGTCCACTATTGGCCTAAGTGGGGCAGAGGGAACATCTTGACGAGACGAACCCGGCATGCAAGTTTGTTCGCCCGCATTTGTGTATTAATTGGCAATTAGTCGTATTCAAAATCCGGCAGAGCCGACGGCGGTTCGGGGCTGCGCCAGACCACGACGTAATCGTCACGCACGGTCTCCACCGCCGCGCCCAGCCGGTCAAGATCGAAATCCGGGAGGTACCGGAGCCGGGCGAGAAAGGTCGCGTCGGTCGCCGATCTGGGCACCACGCAGCCCTGGCCGTCCCGGTCGAGAAGGATGAACAGGATGTCCGAGTCCGCGTCACCCACTACCCGCACCTCGACGACGTCTTCCCACGCGAGGGCGTCGACGCTGCCGTCCGCGTAGTGGCGGGCCACGCCCTCTTCGGTGACATATACGTAGGTGTCCGGCACTGAGTTGCCGTGCATGGCCGCGATTGTGACGACTTCAGGGCACCCGGTGCAATAGAACCATGCAAGTCACCGTCTATTGTTCGCCCCAGCCGTGCTCCAGATGCGCCGCGACGGCCTTCCTGGCGGCCTGCGCCGGGCCCCGGCTGATCGCGTCGAGCAGGTCGCGATGCTCGGCGACCAGTACGTTCCGGTCGGCGTAGACATCACGCAGCCGCACCAGGCCGAGGCGGGTCTCCACGGCCAGCATGCCGTAGAGCCGCTCCAGCCGGGGACTGCCCACCGCCACGATGAGCGCCTGGTGCAGGGCCATGTGCTCGGCCACCACGTCCGACCACGGGGCGTCGCCGGGCAGCGCGGTCATCCGCGCCAGCGCCGCGTCGGCCTCCGCGACGCGGCGCCCGGCCAGCGCGGTGGCCATCAGGTCCTCCAGCGGGCGGCGGACGAACATCAGGTCGTCGAGATCGGTCACGGTCACCTCGACCACCTGGGCGCTGCGGTGCCGTTCGCGCCTGAGCAGCCCTTCGTGCACGAGCACGGCGAGCGCTTCACGGACGGTCGGCCGGGCCACGCCGTACAGGGCCGCCAACTCCTGCTCGGGGAGCGAGGTGCCCGGGGCGATCTCGCCGGACAGCACCCGCCGGCGCAGGGCGTCGGCGAGGGCTCCGACGGCGGAGACGGGATGGATCGGGAGGGTCACCAGGCGACCCTATTCCCCCGCGGGCACCCGTTCGGCGGAACGCTCGGGCCCGGCCCCGGCGGCCGGCCCGGGACGGCGCCCTCCGGGGCCGCGCTCTTCCGGATCGCGGGCGGAGGGGGTTCCCGGGCCACGCCCGGAGGGGGTTCCCGGGCCACGCTCGGGGAGGGCGACGGCGGCCAGGCTCGCGCCCAGGAGGGCCAGCCCCGCCGCCGAGGCGAGGGTCAGCCGCTCATCGAGGACGGCGACGCCGAGCAGGGCGGCCACCGCGGGTTCGGCGAGGGCGAGGGTGGCGGCGGTCGCGACGGGGGTGGTGCGCAGGCCCCTGCCGTACAGGAAGTAGGCCAGCGCGGTGGTCGCGCAGCCCAGGTAGAGGGCGGTGATCAGGCCTCGCGGCTCGGCGAGCCAGCCGGTGCCCGTCCACAGCAGGACCGGGACCATGACCAGCGCGGCCCCGCCGAACATCAGCCCCATCACCCCGTCGGACGGGGCGCCCGCGGCGATCGTGCGCGCCGCCGTGACCGCGTAGAACGCGTACAGCAGGCCGCCGAACAGCGCGAGCAGGATCCCGTCGAGCCGCGCCTCGCCGCCCCCGCCGGTCAGCACGGCGCACCCGGCGATGGCCACCGCGGTCGCCCCCGCCCAGCGTCGGCTGGGCGGCACCCGGTCGAGCAGCCACGACAGCAGCCCGGTGAAGACGGGACCGCTGCCGATGGCGACGACGGTTCCGATCGCCACCCCCGTCCTGCTGACCGCGGCGAAGAAGCACAGCTGGTACGCCGCCACGGCCACCGCCGCCGCCGCGAGCGTTCCCAGGCGGGCGGCGAACCGGCGCCCGGAGGCCGGGGGCGCGGCCGGGGTGGTGGACCCGCCCCGGGAGTCGGGGGTCGCGGGTCCGCGGAGGGAGGAGAGCAGGAGACGGGCGGCCGGGGCGGTGGCCGCCGCGAGCACCAGGCCGCCGATCACCAGGCGGGCGGCTGCCAGGGAGACGGGGTCGACGCCGGTGACGAGCAACCCCGCCGTCCCCGCGGTCCCCCAGAGCACGGCGGCTCCGATCACGGCGAGTCTCATGCCCCTGATTGTAAGTGATTGTCTGACAACTAGACAAAAATTTTTCGCGGTCCGCTCCCCGGACACGCCGCGTCCCCGTTTTCCCAGGTCGGCAGGTGGGTAGTTCCGGCCAGGTGAGACATCAGACGAAGGGCGCAGCCCATGGCCGCAGACACGCCATGGCCGCCGGCGGACGGAGGTGACCCCGCGGTGTCCCGGGGAACCGTGGAGGAGAGAAGGGCGGAGGACGCGGCCGCCCGGATCGGCGCCGCCACACCGCACCGGCTGGACGGAACGAAAATGACCACTTCGGCCGAGGCGATGGACGCGATCGCCGAGGCCCTGGAGCTACCCCACCATTTCGGACACAACCTCGACGCCCTCTACGACGTCCTGACCGATCTGTCGTGGCTGCCGCCGGGTGAGCACCTGCTGATCTGGTCGGACCCGTCGACGCTGTGGAACGAGGACCGCTCCGCCTACGACGCCATCCGGACGGTGCTCGCCGAGGCGGTCTCCGACGGTACGCCCGGTGAGTCCTTCCTCTCGGTCCTGATCACGACCGACTGAGCCGTCGCGACGCAGTGCGCGCAGAAGCTTCCGCCCCGGCCGTCGGGGCAGGTGCAGTACCAGCGGAGCACCCCGTCGACGAGCCGGAACTCCACGCACGTCGCGCCGTCGTCGACCTCGGCGGTCACCAGCGACGGTCCGAACCGGACCGGCTGCACCGCCCCCGACCTCTCCAGCTCGCCGCCGCGCACCAGCGCCGCCTGCCCGGCGCGCCGTGCCTCCGCCGCGACCAGGTTCGCGATCTCTTGCATGGGAACCCCCTCCTATGAAGGAAGACGTATCCCAGGACCTCGCGGTTCCGCCCACCACGAGGCGATAAATCCGGTGTAAAGCGAATCACGCGTACATCTGGTCGCAGATGCACCAAATTGCTAGGGTTTCGCCACTGCTAACCGCGCATCCCCGTAGTGCGAGGTCATATGGCTGGCCGCAAATACTCGATCCGGGTCAAAATTTTTACCCTACTGCTGGTGCCGATTGTCTCTCTTGTAGTTATTTGGGGATTTGCTGCCAGTTTGACCCTTCAGAGCGGCCGGGAGCTTCTCAAGATCAGCAGTGGCTACGAGCACGCGATCCTGCCCGCCAGAAAGGTGACGACCGCCCTCCAGCACGAACGGCTGCTGTCCCTGTCCGTCCTCGGCGACGTCGGCGTCTCCCGCACCGAGCTGGACGCCCAACGATCCCGGACCGACGCCGCGCGAGCGGAGCTGGAACAGCTGGCCGCCCGGGGCCGCGACGACCTCACCCCCGGCACGTGGGACCGGCTGACGCGGCTGTCCACCGCCATGGACCGGCTCACCGAGATCCGCAGCGGAGTCGACACCCGCACCGACACCCGGATGCAGGCCCTCGACGCCTACAACGGCATCGTCGCCGCGGCCTTCGAGGTGTACGCGAGAATCCGCATCTCCACCGACATCGACCTGACCGACCAGACGCGGGCCATCGTCACGGTCGGCCGCAGCCGCGAGATGCTCAGCCAGCAGGCCGCGCTGATCTCCGGCGCCGTGGTCGAAGGGCACATGAGCGCCCAGGAGCGCGCCGCGTTCCGCGAACTCACCACCGGCCGCAGGCTCCTCTACTCGCTGGGGTTCGACCAGCTCGACACGGAGTTCCGCACGCTCTACACCCCCCTGCACGGCTCCGAGACGTACGCCTCCTTCGAGCGGATCGAGAACGCCATCGCCGCGGAGGCCGAGCCGGAGGCCGCCTGGGCGACGGTCGCCACGACGCTGTCCGACACCTTCGACAAACTCGCCGGGGACGTCAGCAGGCGCATCAGCGAGCGGTCCGTGCCGCTCGCCCGCGACATCCTGGTCCGGATCGGCGTCGCCGCCGGGCTCGGGCTGGTCGCGCTGGGGCTGTCCGTCTTCGTCTCGGTGCGGTTCGGCCGCCGGCTGAGCGGCGAGCTCGTCGGCCTCCAGCGGGCCGCCCTCGACCTGGCGAACAGACGGCTGCCGGACGTGGTGGCCCGGCTGCGCCGGGGGGAGGACGTCCGCCCCGAGGTGCCCGAGCTCGACCACGGCAGCACCGCGGAAGTCGTCAGGGTCGGCGAGGCGTTCTCCTCGGTCCAGCGGACCGCCGTCGAGGCCGCCGCCGGACAGGCCCGGATGCGCAAGGGCGTCAACAAGGTCTTCGTGAACCTGGCCAGGCGCAACCAGTCGCTCCTGCACCGGCAGCTCGCCCTGCTGGAGACGATGGAGCGGCGGGCCACCGACCCGGAGACCCTGGAGGACCTGTTCGGCCTGGACCACCTGACCACCCGCATGCGCCGCCACTCCGAAGGGCTGATCATCCTGTCCGGCGCCGTCCCCGGCCGGGGATGGCGGACGCCGGTCGCGATCTACGACGTGGTCCGCGCCGCCGTCGAGGAGATCGAGGACTACCGGCGCGTGACGGTCAGCGTGCCGCACGGCCCGTCCCTGGTCGGCAACGTCGTCACCGACGTGATCCACCTGATCGCCGAGCTGGTCGAGAACGCCGCGGTCTTCTCTCCCCCGCACACCTCGGTCCGCGTCCACGGCGAGGCGGTGGCCAGGGGATACGCCATCGAGATCGAGGACCGCGGGCTCGGCATCGGCCCGGAGGAGACGGCCCGGCTCAACGAGCGCCTGGCCGACCCCCCGGAGTTCGACCTGACCGACAGCGACCGGCTCGGCCTGTTCGTCGTCGCCCGGCTCGCCGCCCGGCACGACATCCGCGTCTCGCTGCGCCCCTCCCCCTTCGGCGGCACCACGGCGATCGTGCTGATCCCCGGGGAGCTGATGGCCGACACCCCGCAGCCGAGGTTCACGTACTCGGTGGAGGTGGAACGGGTGCCCTCAAGCGGCCTGCCCCGGCGGGTACGGGGCACCGTACCCGCCGGGGCGCCGCCCGGCGCGGGGCAGGCCGCGGAAGCCGGGGACCGGGAGCCGGGCAGCGTGCTGACGTCGTTCCGCGACGGCCGCCGCCGAGCCGAGCAGGACAGCGGGTCACGATGACGGAGCGCTGGCTCGACCGGGACGCCGGTCCGATCGTCCGCCCCTACACGATGACCCGGGGCAGGACCAGCGCCCCCGGGCCGCAGTTCGACCTGGTGGCCGTGGTCACGGCGGTCAGGCGGCCGGACCGGGACCTGCCTTCCGAGCACCTGGCGATCCTGGACGCCTGCCGGTCGCCCGTCTCGGTCGCGGACCTGGCGAGCGCGACGGGCCTGGCCGTCGGGGTGCTCCGGGTGCTCCTGGCCGACCTGCGCGACGCCGGCCTGGTCGCCGTCCGCCTCCCCGCGCAGACCGCCCGCGTCCCCCACGAGAGCATCCTGCGCGACGTGCTCGCCGGGCTCAAGGCGCTCTGACCCCCGCCGGGCCCGGGGCGCTCCGCCCGGCCGCGGTGGAGGCGGGTCAGTCGGTGGCCAGGCGGGCGTGCCGCTCCACGTCGTAGCGGACGCCACCGTAGTTCAGCTTGGCCCGTTCGATCCCCTCGGACAGGAACCCCGCCCTGGTCGCCACCGCGCAGGAGGCCCGGTTGCCGAGGCGGTGCCACAGTTCCAGGCGGAACAGCCCGCGCTCGCGGAACGCCCACTCCGCCACCTTCCTGGCCGCGGCCACGGCCACGCCCCGCCCCCGGGCGCGCGGCAGCGTCCAGTAGGAGACCCAGCCGGTGTCGTGCGCGTCGATGTCGCTGACCGCGACGTTGCCCACGACCTCGCCATTGCAGACCACCGCGAAGGCCTGCGCGTCGTCCCGGAACCCCCACAGCCCCATCCACTCCAGCGCCGCCCGGGGCGTGTCGATCGGCCTGGCCGCCTGGTCGGCCATGTCGGGGGAGCGGAACGCGGCGAGCACCACCTGCACGTCGTCAGGGCTCCACCCGCGCAACTCCACGTCAATCATGCCGTGCAGGGTATTGGCAGCAGGCCGGGGCCGGGAAGTGCCCCCGGCCTCCGCCACCGCGGCCAGGGCCTTCTACGACCGCCTCGGCTTCCACGAGATCCCGGTCGCCGGCCCCGGGCCGCTCACCTACCTCGGCCGGAGAACGGACCGGACAGCGCCGCCCACTGCAGGAGCATGATGGTCTTCGCGTCGGCGATCTCGCCCGTGGCGATCATGTCGAGCGCCTTCGCGAAGGGCAGCTCCACCACCTCGATGTCCTCGCCGTCGTCGGCCAGCCCGCCGCCCTCGGAGGTGCGCCGGTCCGCGCTGTACGGGGCGGCGAAGAAGTGGACGCGCTCGGTGACGGATCCGGGGCTCATGTAGACGTCGAAGACGTGCTCCACCTCGCCGATGTCGTAACCGGTCTCCTCCGTGGCCTCCCGCCGGATCGCGGTCTCCGGGTCGTCGTCGTCGAGCAGGCCCGCGGCCGTCTCCAGCAGCAGCCCGTCGGGGTGGCCGTTCACGTAGACCGGATAGCGGAACTGCCTGGTCAGCAGGACGGTCGCGCGCTCGGCGTCGTAGAGGAGCACCGTCGCGCCGTTGCCGCGGTCGTACGTCTCCCGCTCCTCGGTGCTCCAGGTGCCGTTCCGGTGCCGGTAGTCGAAGGTGGTCTTGCGCAGCACGTACCAGCTCGACGAGAGAAGCTCCACCTCCCGCACCCGGACCCCGGGGTTGCCGGTCAGGTCACGGCCTGCCCGGTCGAGGCCGGTACGGCCCCGCCGGTCCGGGACGTCCACCCCGGGCACCCCACCGGAGACGGTCTTTTCCAGAGATCGAGAAGGTTCGTCCATGGGAATCAGTCTGCACCAGGTGCGGGAGAGCGCGGGACCGCCGCCCGCAGGGACGCCGGGACGTCGGAGTCGGCGAGGAGCGCGCCGGTGAGACCGGTGATCGTCAGGAGCCGCTCCAGGACACCGCCGACCCCGGCCAGCCGCAGGCAGCCTCCCGCCGCGTCCGCGCGCCGCCGGAAGTCGAGCATGGTCCACAACCCGGTGGAGTCGCAGAACCGGAGGCCCGAGACGTCCAGGATCAGGCGGGAGGTCCCCGCGGCCAGCTCGGCGGCGAGGGCGTCGTGGAGTGCGGGGCTGGACAGTTTGTCCAGCTCACCCACGAGGACGATCACGGAGGCACCTTCGTGCCTGCGGACCGAGACAGCAAGCCGCGTCGTCATCTCCGCACGTTCCTTAGGCCGGGTGTCCCGAGGCTATTCCAATGATCTCGGTGGGAGGAGGTCCTCCCGACGACCGAAACCCGCTCGTGCCCTCCTCCCCTGCCCGAAGGCGGGGTCCCGCCCCTCACGGGCCGGGCTTCCCGCTTCACCGCCGACCACTTCCGGGGGCCCGGAATGTCGTCGCCATCGGTTACCGGCGCACCGATAGATCTACCCCCTGCGGGGCACTCAGCCCCTATGAACGACGACGCGGAGAGCCAAGACTTCTGCAGGAAGGGTTTCGGCGGGAAGCCTTCGAACCGGCCCAGGACGGTGGGAGAGATAGCCCTGAACCTGGCCGTCAGCGAATCGCTGGCCAACCACGGTCACCACGCCCTGGTCAACGCGCACGAGGCCGCGGCCAGCGGTCACGAGCACCTGGCCGAGGCGGGGGTGGGGAACGTCGAGGAGCACCTCGATCTCGCGCGCTGGCACCGGTGGTGCGCCATCGTGGAGGACCAGCTGGCCGACGAGGCCGACCGGCGGACCCCGGCCAGGCGTGACAGGAAACCCGAGTAGGAACCGCGAGACCCGGACAGGCACCGGGGTCCGGACGGCGAGGCCGGCCCGCCCGGACACCTGCGGCCGTGGGTGTCCGGGGCCATGGACGGCAGGGCAGGCCCGCTCCCGTTCACCCGCTTCCCGGGCGGGCAACGGCCCGCCGCCCCGCTCAGGCGCTTCGCAGCCCCGGCGACGGTTCCCCGTCGCGGATCTCCGCGGCGAGGTCGGCGCTGCGGCGTTCCAGGTGCCAGAGCCCCAGGCGCCGGTGGATCTCCCTCGCCCGCTCGGCGCGTGCCAGGGCCTCCTCCGCCCGGCCGACCCGGCGCAGCAGCCGGGCGACCACCTCGTTGGTCGACCCCCAGGCGGCGCAGCCCGTGCCCAGCACCACCAGCTCGTCGGCGACGGGGGTCAGCTCGGCCAGCATCCTGTGCGGATCGGGACGACCGATCCTGGCCGCAACGAGGGCCCACTGCCAGGCCACGAACTGCCACGTCCAGTCGCGCTCGACGGTGGCGCCCCACCGATCGATGAGGCGGTGCGCGAACGGCTCGTCCCCCGCCTCGATCGCGGCCAGCACAGCGGTGGGGCGCAGCAGGCGGTTGGCGTCGTCGGCGGCGGCGTCGACCAGTTCGGCCAGGTGCACCCCGTGGCGGCCCTGCGCCCAGGACGACAGGAAGGTGCAGATCAGGTAGATGCAGTCGGGACCCCACAGGCTGGTGTGCCGGTAGGTCTCGGTGGCGGCCGTGGCCAGCCGCTCGGCCTCCTCCCACCTGGCGTCGAGCATCGCCCGCCCGACCGCGGCGTAGGTCACCTGCGTCTCGATCTCCGGCATCCGCACCTCGCCGGACAGGCGCAGGCAGCGGGCCAGCTCGGCGTCGTAGTCGGCCAGCATCCCCGAGCGCAGCAGGGTCGGCATCCGGTGCAGACGCGCGATGATCTCGGCGGCGCGGGGCAGGTCGGGGAGGGTCAGGGTCTCCTCGGCCAGCCGGTAGCGTTCCTCCTCGTTCTCCGGGGTCCACGCCGCGATGACGAAGTTGTTGAGTGTGCGCGCCAGCAGGCGGTGATCACCGATTCGCCGGGCGAGCGCGACGGCCTCGGCGGCGTGGCGCTGTCCCTCGGCGCGGCGGTCGCCGTAGTAGAGCTCCACGCCGAGGGTGCCGAGCAGCTCGGCCCGGCAGGAGTCGTTTCCGGGCGGCAGGCGGTCCAGCTGGTCCTCCAGCACGGCGACCATGCGCGCGTCCACCACGCCGTAGGAGCGCCAGTTCCACAGTGTCACGCCGCCGAAGACCGTCGCGGCCTCGATCACCGCCGCGTCGTCCCCCCGCTGGGAGGCGAGGGTCACGGCCTCGTCGAGTGCGACGCGGGCCCCGATCACGTCCCCGGTCACCCGCCGCGCCCGGCCCAGCTCGATGAGGAGCGTGGTGCGGGAGGCGGCCGACTCCGGCTCGTGCGGGTCGAGCGCGGCGAGCGCCTGCTCCCAGAACATGACCACTTCGTCGTGGGCGAGGCGGGCCGCCGCCTGGATCGCCGCCCGGGAGGCGTACAACGTCGCCTTGGCCGCCTGCCCCACCCGCGCCGCCATGCCGAAGTGGTGGGCCAGCACGGGCAGCCGCGACTCCAGGTTCCCCGGGTGGAGGTTCTCGATCGCCTCCCCCACCCGCCCGTGGATCTGCGCCCGGGAAAGGCGGCTCAGCCCCCCGTAGAGGGTCTCGCGGACGAGCGCGTGCGAGAACCGGTAGTCCCAGCCGCCGTCCACCTCGGTGAGCAGGCCGATCGCCACCGCGGGTTCCAGCAGCATCATCATCCGGGCGCCGCCGATGCCCGCGGCCGCCTCCAGCACGTCGGCGTCGACGTCCCGGCCGATCACCGCGGCGACCCGCAGGAGGGTCTGGGTGTCCTCGGGCAGCCGTGAGACGCGCTGCGTGATGACGTCGCGCACCCCGTCGGGCACGGCGATCGAGGCGACGTCCGCGGCGGTCACCCGGTGCAGGGGCGAGACACTGGTCAGCAGGCGGAGCAGCTCGCCGAGGAAGAAAGGGTTGCCGCCGGTGCGGTCGTGCAGCGCGTGGGCGAGGGCGGGGTCGAGGTCGTGGAGGTAGTCGGCGACCTGCTCGGCGGTGAGGGCGGTGACGCTCATCCGCTCGGTGCCGCGTTGCCGGGTCAGGTCGCCGAGCGCGTCCGTCAGCGCCTGGCGCGCCTCGGCGGGGTCGGGGCGGAGCGTCGCCAGTACGAGCAGCGGCACCCGGTGCAGGTCCGCGCCGAAGAAGGTCAGCAGCTTCAGGGACGCGGCGTCCGCCCAGTGGATGTCCTCCATGAGGAGGAGCACCGGCGAGGCGTCCGCCCGCCGGGACAGCGCCCTGGACACGGCGTCGTGCAGCAGGAAGCGCGCGGTGTCGGGGTCGTCGGTGCCGGGCGCCCCGTCCCCGCCGGTCAGCCTGCGCATCACCCCGGCCAGCTCACCGCCGTCCCCGGCGTCCGTGCCGCCGGGGCCGCCCCCGCCCAGGGCGTCCAGAACCTGGATCCACGGCCAGAAGGGGGGCGCGCCGCTGCCCTCGACGCAGCGGCTCCACACCACGGTGACGCCCGCCTCCTCGGCGAGCTGCGCGGCCGCGTCGGCCAGGCGGGTCTTGCCGATGCCGGACTCCCCGCTGACCAGCAGGACGCCGCCCGCACCGCGGACGGCGTCGTCCAGCCTCTCCCGGATCCGGCGCAGGTGGGGCTCCCTGCCCACCAGCCTGCTGCGGTACTCGGCCAGGACGGGCGGTGGCGCCTGCGCGGGTCCGGCCTCGCCCGGCCGGGGGCCGAGCCCGGCCGGATCGCCGGGATCCGGAGCGGCCGGGACGTGCGCGCCCCGCGCGGGGAGACGCGTCTCCCCCTCCGGAACCGGCCACGGGCCCGTGGCCACCGCAGGCCAGGCGCCGATGAGCGATTCGTCCTGGTCGAGGATGGCCTGTTCGAGCCGGCGCAGCTCCGGGCTCGGGTCCAGGCCCAGTTCGTCGCTCAGGAGGGTACGGCAGCGCTGGTAGGCGGCGAGCGCCTCGGCCTGCCTGCGGTCGCGGTACAGGGCGCGCATGAGCAGGGCCCAGAAGCCCTCCCGGTAGGGGTCGAGATCGAGCAGGTGCCCGGCCTCGACGGCGGCCTCGGCGTGCCGGCCCAGCGTCAGCCACGCCTCGGCGCGGACCGACAGGGCCGACAGCCGGGCCTCGGTGAGGCGGGCCACCGTGGACCCGGCGAAGGAGTCGTCGGGGAAGTCGGCGAGCGGCTGGCCTCGCCAGGTGGCCAGGGCCTCGTCCAGGGTCCGCTCGGCCTCCCGCGCCCGTCCGGCGGCCAGGGCGGTCTGCGCCGCCTCCAGCGCCCGGGCGAAGCGGTTGGCGTCCACCTGGTCGGGCGAGATGTCCAGCAGGTACCCGGGCTCGCGGGTCCGCAGGACGCGGGCCGGGGAGCGGGGGCTGCGCCGCGGTTCGAGGATCCTGCGGAGCTGGGAGACGTACGCCTGGAGCGTTCCCGTGGCGCTGGAGGGCGGCTCGTCCGCCCAGAGCCGGTCGATCAGCTGGTCGAGGGGGGCGACGTGGGGGGCGTTGAGCACCAGCAGCGTCAGGACGGCGCGCTGCTTGCGCGACCCCAGGTCGAGGGGGGTTCCCGTGCCGTCGACGACCTCGATCGGGCCGAGGATCCGGAAGTCCAGCCGGTCCGCCGCGTCGGCGGGCGCTCGCCCGTCGTCGTCGTTAGCGAGCATCACAACTCCCGCATGAGCCAGGCGACCGCCGGTGCCTCGATCGCGGCCCCATCGTATCGGCAGGTTACTGCGGGGTTCTCATCTTCTAGGACAAACCCAGCCGAACGTAGCAACGTGCACACTGCCGTGTCCGTTCCCACGACCCGGTAGCGCACCCGCTGGACACCGTCCGCGCGCAGCTCCGTCAGCAGGTCTCCCAGCAGCCTGCGGTCCAGGCCCCGCCCCCGGTGCGCCCGATCGACGGACAGGGCCCGCAACCGGGCCTCGCGGGCGGGCGGCCCCATCTCGACGAGGGCGCCGGCCACCGGCGGGTCGGCGGCGGGCCGGACCAGATCGACCAGCACGTACAGGCGGCAGCGGGCGACCGACACCTCCGCCAGCGTCTCGGCCAGCACCATGCCGAACATCGCGGAGGCCCACCCGCCCGGGAGAGCCGGGATCTCCCGCAGCAGGAGCATGCCGGACGGCTGTGACTCCGGTGGTGACGACATGCGCGCAGCATGCTCCGGGCGTCTTGAGGACGGTCAGGAAAACTCTAGGCCCGCCCTTCCGCCTCGGCTCTCCCCGCCCGCCCACGCCCCGCGAGGAGGCGGTATGTCCAGGTCGGCCTTAAGCGGGTCATCGGTGACTTACTAATCGTTCCCAAGAGGCGGGTGGGAGAACTTGAGGGCCGGCCCGGTGGACGCCGGCTGCGCACCTTTCGCGATCAGGAGGAGACCCATGAGCACCGTGTCACCCGCGGCGGACCATTTCGGCGACGAGTTGGACGCGCTGCGCCGGCAGGTGGCGGGCCCCGTGCTGACCCCCGGGCAGGACGGCTTCGACGCCGAGATCACCGGCTTCAACCTCGCCACCCTGCACCGTCCGGCCGTCGTGGTCGGCGCCACCGGCGCCGAGGACGTCGCGGCGGCGATCCGCTTCGCGGTGCGGCACTCCCTGCCCGTCGCCGTGCAGGCCACCGGCCATGGAGCGGTACAGGCCGCCGACGGGGCGCTGCTGATCACCACGTCCAGGATGCGCGACGTCACCGTCGACCCGTCCGACCGCAGTGCGCGGGTCGGCGCGGGCTGCACCTGGGCGGAGGTCATCGCCAAGGCGGCGCCGCACGGCCTGGCGCCGCTGAACGGATCGTCGTCCGGAGTGGGCGTGGTGGGCTACACGCTGGGTGGCGGCCTCGGCCCGATCGGCCGGGCCTTCGGCTTCGCCGCCGACCACGTCCGTGAGATCACCGTCGTGACCGCGGACGGGCAGATCCGGGTGGCCGGCCCGGACGGCGAGCCCGACCTGTTCTGGGCGCTGCGCGGCGGCAAGGGCAGCTTCGGCGTGGTGACCTCCATCGTCGTCGACCTGTTCCCGGTGGCGTCCCTGTACGGGGGCGGCCTCTACTACCGGGCCGAGGACACGGCCGCCGTCCTGCACGCCTACCGGGACTGGGCCGGCACGCTGCCGGAGGCCACGACCACCTCGGTGGCGATGCTGCGCCTGCCGCCGCTCCCCGAGCTGCCGCCGCAGCTGCGCGGGCGTTTCGTGACCCATCTGCGCTTTACCCACCTGGGCGAGGCCCAGGAGGCCGAGGCCCTGCTCGCCCCGATGCGCGCCGTCGCCGAGCCGGTCCTCGACGGGATCGCGCAGATCCCGTTCAGCGCGATCGACTCGGTGCACAACGACCCGGTGAACCCCATGCCGACCTGGGAACGCGGCATCCTGCTGCGCGAGCTCACCGAGGAGACCGTGGAGGCGCTGCTGGCGACCGCGGGCCCGGCGACCGACGCGCCGCTGGCCATCGTGGAGCTGCGCCAGATGGGCGGGGCGCTGGCCCGGGAACCGCGCGAGCCGAACGCCGTGGGCGGGCGGGACGCCGCCTTCTGCATCCTCGTGGTCGGCGCTCCGGTCCCCGAGCTGATGGACAGCGTGATCCCGGCCGTGGCCGGATCCGTGCTCGACGCGCTAGCCCCCTGGGCGACCGGCGGCACGCAGCTCAACTTCCACGGGCGCGCGCTCGCCCCCGAGGACCTGGCCCGGGCCTGGCCGGAGCCGGTGCTGCGCAGGCTCGTCGCGATCAAGGAGCACTACGACCCGGCGCGCGTCTTCCGCTTCGGCCACGTCGTGCCGCGCCTTTGAGCCACGTGGCTCCCGGGCACCCGTGGAGCGCCGTCAGGATCGCGGCCCGGCCGGACCGGCGGGGCCCGGCCCGGCCGGAGGCATCCGCCGGTCCGCGAGCCGATCGCGCGGAGCACCTTCCCGGCCGGGCGCCAGCCGACGACCGGACCGCAGGTGATGTTGATCGATGACGCGGTGATGGTGCGGGCCGGAGGGCGGCCCGCACCCGCGCAGAGGGACGCGTGGCGGCCTCAGCCGGCCTGCAGCGTGGCGAGCAACTCCGCCAGGCGCTCGTCGGAGTCGCGCACGCCGCGCTCCATATCGGAGGCGATCATCCCGTCGCGGTCCTCGACCGACTGGAAGACCGAGGACGTGCGCACCATGGTCCTGCCGTCGCGCTCCTCCATGGTCAGCGTCTCCAGGCAGACGTGGCCCGGCACGCCCTCGAACTCGAAGGTCTGCACGATGCCCTCCGGCGACGGGGTGCCGTGGAAGACCCCGTGGAAGCCGTACTCGTTGCCCTGGGCGTCCTTGGAGACGTAGCGCCACCTGCCGCCGTCGCGGACGTCGTACTCGTCGACGGTCATCGTCAGATCGCGCGGGCCCAGCCAGCGCACCAGCAGCTCGGGGTCGGTGTACGCACGGAACACCAGGTCACGCGGCGCGTCGAACTCACGCGTGATGATGATCTGCGGCATCCCGGGCTCGGCGGTGATCTGCGTCTTACCCATGGTCGTCTCCCCTCGGTCGGACCGCCGTGTCGCGGTCGCGTTCGCCCTTCCGGTCGCCTTGCAGCGCCGCGAGCAGCTCGTCGAGCCGCTCGTGGCTCTCGTCCCAGAACCGCTGGTAGCGGGCCAGCCAGGTGGTCACCTCGCGGAGCGGCTCGGCCTCCAGGTGGCTGAGCCGGGCGGTCGCGCGCCGGGTGCGGGAGATGAGCCCCGCGTTCTCCAGCACCTTGAGGTGCCGGGAGATCGCCGGCTGGGACACATCGAACGGCGCGGCGAGCTCGGCGACGGTCGCGTCGCCCTCGGTAAGCCGCGTCAGGATCGCGCGCCGGATGGGATCCGCGAGAGCGGCGAACACGAGACTGATCCGGTCGTCCGCCATTTATAACCACCTTGTTTTAGAACGAGCAGGTTAAGAATGCGCCTCGCGCCTCCCCCTGTCAAGCCCGCGGACCCGCCGGCGCGCATCCACGAGGACGGCGGCACCGCCGTCGAGCTCGCGGTGCCGCCGAAGGAGAGAACGGCATGGTGAAGGAACGGTCCCGCCGGACCCGCGCCGGCCGCCGGGCGATCACGGGTCCGGGATCCCCGCGACGGACACGCGCCGAGGATCAGGGGCCGGTGAGGCGACGCTCACCACCGGTGGTGACCACGAACACCTGCCAGTTGTAGTAGGCGTAGTAGTTCCTGATGTCCCGCTTGATCTGGCGCGCGTGCAGCAGCACCGCGTCGACGTACGCCCAGGAGTGGTTGTACGCGTACAGCGCACGCCGGTAGTCGCGCGGCGCCCCCGACGCGCGCAGGTAGTTGGCCGCGGCGAGCAGCGCGTCCCGGGTATCGTGGACGTCACCCCCCATCCCGTAGGCCTCCCATGTCCCCGGCATGAACTGCATCGGCCCCTTGGCACCCGTGTGGCTCGGTGACCGCACGCGACCGAACTTGGTCTCGACGAACATCACCGCCGCCAGCACCTCCCACTCGACACCGAACCGGCGCTCGACGCGCCGGAAGTGGCCGAGCAGGACGTCGGCGGGCTCGGGCTGCTCGACGCGGAACGTCGCCGGCTTGCTGACGGGGTGGACGAGGGAGAGCAGATTCCGGACGGCCGTCACGTTGTCCTTCGCCTGCCCGGCCAGGGCCTTGGGCAACGCGGCATAGGTGCGGGACGCGACCTTCGGGTTGCGGGCCAGATGCCGGTAGACGCGCTGCTGGTGCAGGGCCAGCAGCACCACCGGCTCGGGGGGCCGCCCCTTGGCGGGATCCCCCGTCCGCACCCAGTCGTCGACGGCGCGTCGCAGCTCCGCGGTGGTGTCGGCCAGGGAACGGGCCAGCCGTGACGGGTCCTCGGGGATCGCCGCGTCCGGGGCGGGCAGGACAGACGCCCGGCGTGCGGGCGCCGTCGCCGACGGCGTCGCCGACCGCTCCGGAACCGGCCGTGTCACCGTCCCGCCGGGGGCTGCCGTGGACGCGGCGCCCTGCGAGCCGGCGCAGCCGGAGACCGCGACGGCCAGGCCGACGAGCGAGGCGGCCAGCGGCTTCCCGCGCAACCGGCCTGCGCGCGCACCCGGCGGCCTGCCACCCGAGGCGTCCCCCCGCGCGACCGTCACCCGCCCGCCCGGCCGGTGACCACGCCCCGGCCGCGCACCCCCCGCGTGCTGGTCCTCCATCGGCCCAACGTACCGAACCGGTGACCTCGCGGGGACTACCGACGGAGCGGAATGTGCCGGCCCCTCCGTCATGGCAACGGGTGTGAGCCGCTCCGGGCGAAACAGGGCGTGCAGACGCCGGCATCGATCTCAACTGCGGGACTGCCCGGCGCCGGGCCGCCACCGGGCGCACGTGGTCACCACGCCGAGGGAGAACGCCTTGCCGACGCCTCGGCACCGGATGCCCATATAGGGCCATAGAGCAAAGAAATGGTAGATACCGCCAAAGGCGGCCATGCTAGCGTGATCCCGTCCCGTATTCGCTTATCAGGGATGATCGATGACCATCTCCTGGACAGTCAGGCGAGAGCCCTTGCAGATCACTCGTTGGGTCGCGGGCGGCACGGCCCTGGCCGCCGCGGCCGCCCTCACCCTGGTGTCCGCCGCCCCCGCGCACGCCTACCCTCAGGGCACCTGCAGAGGAAACTCGTTCCGCAAGGTAGCCGACTACACCCTCACGAAAGGGGCGAAGGGCGGGGAGGTGTACGGCACCGTCACGCTGTACCACAGCAGCCTCACCCGGCGGAAATGCGCCATAACCCGGGTGGCGAGCGCCTACGTCGGACGGACGAGCTATCTGTACGTCGCGCTCTTCGCGGACAAGAACAGGAACAAGAAGTACGACGGCCCTGACATCGGAGTCGCCGACGGCAGCACACGCTACAAGTGGTTCGCGGGCCCGGTCTACGCTTACGCCGACCAGTTGTGCGTCCGGTTCGGCGGGGCGATCCGGATCGGCTCCCAGCCCATCGTCCACGGAGGCACGCCGGAAGGCGCGTGGGAGTACTGCGGCTAGACGCGAAGGCCGGGGCGACCGGTCCTCGCCAGGCACGTGGCCGGGAACACCGTCACGAAGCCGCTGTCGCCGTCCCGGTTGTGTGTTCCGGTCCGCGAGCCGGTGGGCATTCCGCTCGCCCGGCTGCGGCTGTCGGTGTCGATTCCCGGCGGCCGGGGCAGCAGGCCAGGTCGCGCAGATCCGCCGCGACCTCCTCCAGGTCGTTGAACCGTCCGGGGCGAGGGGCTCCCGTACGATGTCCACGTGCCCACCTTCCTCCGTTCCGTGTGGGACGAGCCCCGTCCTCCCGACCCGCCGCGGCGGGTGTGGCGGGACTGGGTGCTGGTGGGGGTGCTCGCGCCGGTCGCGGTGCTCGAAGGAGTCCTGCGGCCGGACCTTCCGTGGCGGACCCTCTCCGTGATCGTCGCCGTCGGGCTGCTGCCCACCCTGTTGTGGCGCCGGACCAGGCCGCTGCTGATGGTCGTGATCTGCTTCGCCGTCACGAACCTGGCCCCGCTGCTGACGGGCCAGCCCCCTTCGGAGATGTACACGATGGCGTACCAGCTGATCCTGCCGTACTCGTTGTTCCGGTGGGGGTCCGGGCGCGAGGCCGTGGTCGGGCTGACGGTCATGCTCGTCTCGGCCTCCCTCCCGTTGGTCTCCGGCCACACCACCGGCGCCGACGCGATCGGTGCGTTCACCGTCCTGCCGACGACCGTCGCCCTGGGCGGGGCGTTCCGGTACCGGGCCGGGGCGAGGATGCGCGAGATCGAACAGGCCAAGCTGCTCGAACGCGAGCAGCTGGCCCGCGACCTGCACGACACCGTCGCCCACCACGTGTCGGCCATGGCGATACGCGCCCAGGCGGGCCTCGCCACAGCGGCGTCGCGACCGGAGGCCGCGACCGAGGCGCTCCACGTGATCGAGGCCGAGGCTGCGCGCGCGCTCGCCGAGATGCACGCCATGGTCCGGGTCCTCCGCCGGGACCACCCGATCGACCTGGCGCCCGGCCGGCGCATCACCGACATCGAACAGCTCGCGGGCCGGGACCGTTCCGGTCCGTCCGTCGGCGTGGAGATCTCGGGTGACCTCGGCGACCTCCCTCCCTCGGTCGAGGCCGCGATCTACCGCCTCGCCCAGGAGTCCGTCACCAACGCCAGACGGCATGCGCGTCACGCCACCCGCGTCGAGGTCCGTGTCACCGCCGACGACACGTCGGTGCACCTGCGGGTGAGCGACGACGGCGACAGCGGCCTCGTGCGCCCGACCGCGTCGCCGGGATACGGGCTCATCGGCATGATCGAGCGTGCTCACCTGCTCGGCGGCACCTGCGTGGCCGGTCCGAATCCCGACCGGGGCTGGACCGTGACCGCCGTGCTGCCCCGGACCGGGGCGGCGGCATGAGCGTCCGGGTGCTCGTCGCCGACGACCAGGAGATCGTCCGCACCGGGCTCACGATGATCCTCAACGCCCAGCCGGGCATCGAGGTCGTCGGCGAGGCCGCCGACGGGCGACGAGCCGTCGAACTGGCGCGGCGGCTACGTCCCGACGTGTGCCTGTTCGACATCCGCATGCCCGGCATCGACGGGATCGAAGCCACCCGAGCCCTCGCCGGACCGGACGTCGACGACCCCCTCGCCGTCGTCGTCATCACCACTTTCGACCTCGACGAGTACGTCTACGCCGCCCTGAGGGCCGGCGCCCGGGGTTTCCTGCTCAAGAACGCCGGCGCCGAGTTGCTGTCCCAGGCCGTCCACGCCGCCGCCGCCGGTGACGCGCTCATCGCCCCGAGCATCACCGCACGACTGCTCGGGGCCTTCGCCCGCACGGGGCCCTCCGCACCACCGGTACGGCCCGTCGAGACGCTCACGGACCGTGAGGAACAGGTCCTGGCCACCGTGGCACGCGGACGGACCAACAGCGAGATCGCCGACGAGCTCCGCATCTCTCTCAGCACCGTCAAGTCCCACATCGCCAGCCTGATGGCCAAACTCGGCGCCCGTAACCGTGTCGAGATCGCCATGTGGGCCTACGAGACCAATCGCGTCAACAACTGAACCGGAGGCGGCGGCATCCCCGGGTGATCGCGGTCCCGGGCTCCCGCTCCCCGGCGGTGGGTGTCCCGCTCACCGGCGCCCGGGACCGCCCGCCGGAGCACCCGCGGGGCTCGGCAGAGGTGCGGGCCGGGTCGCCGGCCGCCTGCGGATGACCCATTCGGCCACCGCGACGTTGATCATCCAGCCGGCGGCCATGAGCAGCGCTCTGGGGAGTTCACCGGGTGTCCCGAAGACCAGCACCCAGGGCAGATGCGTCAGCACCTGCGTGCCCGCGCCCAGGCCGATCGCGTAACCGCGGATCATCCAGGCGCGGTGCCGGGCGACGTCCCGCCGCCGGATCGCGGCGAAGCCGAGAACGACGGCCAGGGCCATGGCCGAGCCGAAGAGGAGCCGGAAGCCGGTGAGGAGATCACCGTCACCGTCGGGGCGGGGATAGAACAGGGTCATCCACAGCCCCGAGAGCGCCGCGACGAGTCCGCACGGGACCAGGAGCCGTCCCACGACGCGGTGCCGGCCGGGTCTCCGGCGGCGGAAGGCGGGGGCGAACTGAAAAGCCCCCAGAACGCTGTACAGACAGACACTGAGGATGTGCAGCACCACCGGCAGAGGCGCCGCGAAGAACCGTGCGTTCTCCGGGGTGATCTCCGCGCCGCCCGTCAACTCGGTCAGGCGGACGGCCCCGGCGGCCATGGGAACGGCGCTGAGCACGATCAACGCGGCGGGCACGAGCCGGCCCGCCCGGCCGGAGGGGGCCGCGGTGGACGCCCCCGATGTGTGCCGGTCGTCCGCCGGCCGGTCGCTCCGCGGCGACCGCGGGAACGGGGGACGCCTCAGCGGGCTCTCATCGGTCATGGTTCGAGCGTGGCCGCCGGGACGGTGACGGCGCATCGCCGGAACGGCCCGGTCCGAGTCGGCCGTCCGTCCGCCGATCGGGCGTACTTTCGGCTGATGAGTCCTTCGCGCGGGCTTCCTACGCTGATCCCGGGTGGCTCGGGACACGCTCGTCACCGTCCGGTCGGCGGCTCCCCCGGTCCACCGGCGCGGGCCACGACGTCGGCCCATGAGCCCGCCGATCTCCGGCGGACCTGCGCCACGGCCGGCACCCGCGCCCCGCGGTGGATGAGGAGGATCTGATGAAGGCGTTCGTCCTGCGCTCGTACGGCTCACCCGACGCACTCGAGCTCACCGAGGTCGACAAGCCCGTGCCGGGCGACGACGAGGTGCTGGTCCGGGTGCGCGCCACCTCCGTCCAGCCCTATGACTGGCACCTCATGCGGGGGGAGCCGTACATCGCACGTCTGATGGGCGGCGGCCCCGGGCTGCGCAAGCCGAAGATCACCATCTTGGGCGCCGACATCGCGGGGCAGGTCGAGGCGGTCGGCAGGGACGTGACGGAGTTCCGCCCCGGCGACGAGGTGTTCGCGATGCCCAAGCAGGGCGGCTTCGCCGAGTACGTGTGCGTCCGGGAAGGCGAGCTGGCGCCGAAACCGAAGAACCTCTCGTTCGAGGAGGCGGCGGCGGTGCCGCTGGCGGCCGGCACCGCCCTGCTGGGCCTGCGCGACGAGGGAAGGATCCAGCCCGGGCAGAAGGTTCTCGTCAACGGGGCCTCGGGAGGCGTGGGCACGTTCGCCGTACAGATCGCCAAGGCGTTCGGCGCGGAGGTCACCGGCGTCTGCAGCACCCGGAACGTGGGCCTGGTCCGATCGATCGGCGCGGACGAGGTCATCGACTACACGGTGGAGGATTTCACGCGGAGGGAACAGCGCTACGACCTTCTGCTGGACAGCGCGGGCAGCCGCCCGGGGTCGGCGTGCCGGCGGGTGCTGACCCCCAAGGGGGTCTACGTCGTCGTCGGCGGGCCCGGGGGGCGGTGGCTGCAGCCCGTCGCCCACGTGTTCGCGGCGCTCGCGGCGTCGCCGTTCACCTCCCGGAGGACGGCCCTGGCGGACGTGGTCCGGTGCACGGAGAACAAGCAGAACCTGATCACGCTGACCGGGTTCATCGAGGACGGGAAGGTCACCCCGGTCATCGACCGCCGCTACCCGTTCGAGGAGATCCCGGAGGCCGTCAGGTATCAGGAGCAGGGACGCGCCGCGGGAAAGGTCGTCGTCACGGTCTGAGACGCCGGCCCGCCGCGTGCACGACGGCCCCACCGGCGAGGCGGTCTCCCCCACCGCCGTGACCGGCACCCCGCACCGCACACGACCACACCGGGATGCGGGCCGTGCGAGGATGGCCCGCGCAAGGTGACGGCATCGGCGTGGCCGGTACTCACACCGCCATCCCAGCCGGAACACATTCTGATAGGTACCGAGCGGCGGAAACGGCCCCACCGGGCGGCGGCTGTGGCGTAGAACCGTCTCCGCGCTGTGAGAAATCGCCGATCGTCTGAAAAATGAATGCATGCCCCGCCTGTTCCTGGTCCTGGCCGTTCTCCTGCTGGTGGCAACCTGTGGCCCGCCACCGGTCGGCCGTACCCGGGCACCGGCCGAGCCGAGCCGGACGTCCGCCGGGGGCGGGCCCGGTCCGACACCCGACGAGCCCGCCCCTGTCATCGAGACGTCAGCCCTGCCCGGTAGGGCCCGAACCGGGCAGTGGCGGCAGGCCGCGGTGAACCACGGTGACCACAGCACGGCCGTCCACGATCTGGTCGTGCTCGGCGACGGCACCGCATACGCGGTCGGCGGGATCCACAAGTACGGCCGCCCCGGCGGGCTGCTTCTCCAACGCTGGGACGGCAGTACCTGGCGGCAGGAGGCCGGACCGCGCGTTCCCGTCGCGGCCGCTGCCGAGCGTCTCGTCTCGGGAACGTCGGCCGACGACCTTTGGATCATCGACCCCGGCGGTGCGGCGACGGTGGAAGCACACGACCCCGGCGTGCGAGCGTTCCACCGGGCGGGCGGAACCTGGTCCTCGACGCTCCTCGGAAACACGGTCCGGCAGTTCTACCCGCTCGATCTCGATGTCGTGGCGCCCGGGGCCGCCTGGGCCGTCGGCTGTGACACTCACGCCGCCGATCTGATGAAGTGTCCCAGCACGGTCGTGGAGTTCCGCGGGGGCGCCTGGCAACGGCACAGCGTCCCCATCACGGCCCGATCGCTGAGCGGACGCGGCCCTTCGGACGTGTGGGTCGTCGGCCACGACCCCGTGACCGGGCAGCCGGCCGCCGCGTCCTTCGACGGCGTCGCCTGGACTCGTCAGTCGCTGCCACGGCTGCCCAAGCCCACCGGCGGTCGCATCCAGGACTGGCACGCCTCGCTGCTCGACATGCTCTTCACGGGCGATGACGAGCTTCTCGCCGTCGGATACGTGAGATGGGTCGACGTGGGCCCGAGTGAGCTGCGAGACGGGCACGAGCAAGACGACGGTGACGACCGCTTCCACGTCCGCAGTCTGGTCATGCGCTATTCCGCCGGTCGGTGGTCTTACCGCCTCGGTGTGGACGGGCCGGCAGGGGACCGGCTCGAACTCGCCCCGGCAGGCCGGGGCGACGCCTGGGCGACCGACGGAACGTCCCGGCTCTGGCGGCTGTCCGGCACTCGTTGGGTGAAGCAACTGGACCTTCGGGAGACGTCGATAGAAGCGATCGCATCGTGGCCGGGAGCGCCCACCGCGTGGGCGGCCACCGTGACCGAGACGTCCGGGAACGGAACCCGACACCGGCAGGCCGCCTACTGGCGGGTCGACTGAGCTCGATCCGCCGGCCGCCCCGGTCGAGCCGGGCGATCACGGGCCGGCCTCTGGCCATCCCTGCAGGTCCATGCCTCGCTGGAGGCCAGGCCGACCGGGCAGGACGCTCCCGTCCCACCGCAGCCACCGTGACCATAGGAAGGTTTCAGAGGTTTGCCCCCCGGGGGGATTCCCCTGGGGTCACGGCATACCTGCCATCCTATTTACGGCAAATCTGCCACGTCCTGTACGGCAGATCTGCCATGAAGTACCCGGCAAATCTGATCAATCGAGACGTGAAAGAAGTGTCGGACATCGAGCGCCCCGCCGACATGCGCCGCCTGCTCAACGTCCTCTGCGGCCGGATGGGCGGACTCGCCGTGATCGACAACATCAGCCGTGACCTCGGACTCCCCCGCAACACCGTGAAACGGTACGTCGACCTGCTCGACCTGGTGTACGTCATCAAGCGGATTCCGGCCTGGTCCTCGAACACGACCGCACGCGCCATCGCGACGCCCAAGCTCCTGGTGGTCGACTCCGGCCTTGGCGCCCACCTTGCCGGCCTCACCCCCTCCCGGGTCACCGACATAACCGCACCCGTGGGCCCGCTGATGGAGAACTTCGCCCTCGGCGAGCTGGCCCGCCAGCTGACGTGGTCGGAAGAACCCGTGCGGCTCTACCACTACCGAGATCGCGACAGAGTCGAAGTCGACGGCATTCTGGAACGGGCCTCCGGCGAAGTCGTCGGCGTCGAGGTCAAGGCTGCGGAAACCGTACGCGCCGATGACTTCAGAGGGCTTCAGCACCTGGCCCGCAGGCTCGGCGACCGACTCGTCGCCGGGTACGTCCTCTACGCGGGACAGGAAACTCTCCCTTTCGGGGACCAGATGCGTGCCCTTCCACTGTCCGCGCTGTGGGAGGCATCTCCGGCCACCTGATATCCCGCACCCACCGCTTCCGCTCCCGCGAAAGACTTCCGAACACGACCAGCCTCGCCCCGTTCGCCAGCCGAGAGGCCGACCGGGCAGGCCACTCCCGTCCCACCGCGGCCGCATGCCACGGAGCACCCTTGCGCCGCGGTGTGCGGTACGGCGGCGGAGATCGGGGCGAGGGCCCTATGCGGCGCCGCCGTACCACCGCCACTCCGTACGCCGGGGCATTCCGGGGAGCGAGATGCGGCCCGTACACCACAGCAGAGTGGCGGACGGATCATGCCCCGGTGGGGCGTCCGGGAAGAGACGGGCGAGGGCGGCGGCGCTGGGCTCACCGGGCGGTGTCCAGGGCAGGCCGAGGGCGCGGGTGATGTCGTAGGTGTGAACGGCCAGTTCGACGACGCCCATCGCGGCGAAGCCCACGGCGTCGGAGTGACCCCAGGGATGCCATGCCCGCACGTCCGCGGCCGTGTCCCGGACCGTGACGCTGAGCAGGGACGCGGCGATGCCGAGCCCTTCCAGGCACTCGGGAACGGAGGCGTGGGGGTCGAGGGAGGCGAAGAGGGTGATGTAGCGGTCACGGGGACGGGCGATGAGCAGACCGGCGTAGCCGATCAGACCGAGGGCCAGGTGGTCGAGGGTCTGGCGGCAGGTCCAGTCGAGACCGCCGGCCCGGCGTGACCAGTCCTGACCGGCTCCCTTGAGGAGAACGGCCAGGCACTCGTCGGCGACGGCCGACACCAGGCCCGGCCATGACGCGGCGGTGACGGGGGGCACGGGGTCGGGCGAGGAGGGGAAGGCGGTCTCCGGCACCGCGGTCATCGGCCACCCTCCGGGTTCCGCAGGACTTCGATCACGCTCGCGTAGCTGTCGGAGCCGTGACCCGCCGCTCTGGCCCGCTCCATGGTGTGCTTCAGCAACTCGGGCAGCGCGTTGTCGACACCCCGCGCCGCCGCGGCGTGGACGAGATGGTCGACGGCGGCGATCTGCACGTCGACGGTGGCGTCATCACCTGGGTAGAGGCCGGCGTCCACCTGCGGCGCGTACGCGGTCATGAAACCGCCCACGGCGGTCAGCCAGCGGACCGCGAAGGGGGTGAAGGCCGTGGCTTCCGTCTTCTCCGCGCCGACCAGTGCGGTGCCGTGCAGCCAACCGGTCAGGGCGGACCACATCAGGCCGAGCAACGCGGCGTCGTAGAGGGACGCCAGGCCCGGATCGGCGCCCAGGTGCACGGGGTCGCCCAATGCGGCCAGGGTGGGGCGATGGGCTTCGAAGACCTCGGGTGAACCGCTGTAGAGGAACATCATCTCCGGGCTGCCGACGCCCGGGGGAGTCGTCATGATGGCGCCGTCGAGATAACCGGCGCCGAGCGAGCGGGCCCACGCGGCGGTCTCCCGGGCCTGTTCCGGGGAGCCGGAGGTGAGGTTGACCAGGGTCCTGCCTTCGAGGGAGCCGCCGACGGGCTCCAGGATGCCGTGCAGTGCCCCGTAGTCCAGCACGCACGCGACGATGAGCGGACTCGCCGTGACCGCCTCCCCGGGGGTGACGGCGGGACGGGCCCCCCGGGTGGCCAGCGCCTCGGCTCTGCGCGCCGTACGGTTCCACACAGTGGTCGGATGGCCGCGGTCCAGCAGTGCGGTGGCCAGCGCCGAGCCCATCGAGCCCAGCCCGATGACGGTCACGGCCGAATGGTCAGAGGTCATCCACAGCTCCTTGTCTGTCCGCTCGCGGCGGTCGGTCACGCGGAGACCACGTTCTCAGCGGGCCGCGGCCCAGAACAGTGACGGGGATGACGGATGTCACCAAATTCCTGCCATAGGCTTCGGATCATGAGCGCCGGTTCCGTCGCCGTGGTCGTGACCGAGGACATCGAAGTGCCCTCCTGGGACCTGTACGAGCTGAGCATTCCTTGCACCGTCTTCGGCAGGCCGCATCCCGATCTCGCCGACCCCTGGTACGACCTGCGGCTGTGCGGGACGGGCAGGCGTCCGCCGGATGACCGGAGCGGTCCCGCCGGATCAAGGCTGACGGTGCGGACCGGCTACGGGCTCGACGGCCTCGTCGGCGCGGACACGGTCATCGTGCCCTCGGTTCCCGACTCCTGCGTCGAGGACGGCACGCCGCTGCCGCCCGAGCTGGTGGCGGCCCTCCGCCGTGCCCATGCCGCCGGCGCCCGGATCGTCTCCCTGTGTACCGGCGCCTTCGCTCTCGCCGAAGCAGGGCTGCTCGACGGACGCCGCGCCACCGCCCACTGGATGCACACCGCCCAGCTGGCCGAGCGCTATCCGAAGGTGCAGGTCGACGACTCGGTGCTGTATGTGGACGACGGCGACGTGCTCACCAGCGCCGGGCTGACCGCGGGGCTCGATCTCTGCCTCCACCTGGTACGTCGCGACCTCGGCGCGCACATCGCCAACCAGCTGGCCCGCCGGATGGTGGTGCCCGCCCATCGGCCCGGCGGTCAGGCGCAGTTCATCGACTTGTCCGTGCCGCCGACCGATGACGAGAGTCTGGGTCCCGCCCTGGAATGGGCCAGCGCGAACCTGGACCAGCCGCTCACGGTCGAGGAACTGGCGCGACGTGCCGCGATAAGCCCCCGAACCCTCTACCGGCGGCTGCGAGCGACCACCGGGATGACACCGCTGCAGTGGTTGCTCAACCAACGCCTGGCACGTGCCCGGAGTCTGCTCGAGTCGACGGACCTGCCGATCGCGAAGGTCGGGGAGCTGAGCGGGCTCGGCACGGCCAACAACCTCCGCCACCACTTCCTCAAGCAGCTGGGGGTGTCTCCGGGCGACTATCGACGGGCCTTCCCTCGCGCGATGAACGGCTGACCGGACCGGTACCGTCGGACCCTTCGCGTTGTCGGACGACGCCCGCCGCCCGGTCTCCGTAACCGCCCGGACGAGAACCAGCGCCGGATCACGCGGGTCCGCCGCGGCCTCCTCCGACTCGTTGAGACGCCGCATGTTTGATGGGAAGCCACACAGGACAGCGAGCACTGTGGACAGAGCCACGGCAGACGAGCATGCAACCGGGGTCCCGGCTCATCGCCGCCGCCCCCGGCTCGGTTTCCCGACGTCGGGCGGCGGGAGAGACCCCGAACAGCCCGAGGCCGTACGAGGGTCTCCCCGACTGCCGTGCTTACTGTTCCGGGCTCGTCAGACCCGTCGGGCAGGACCACCCGGACGGGTCACCCGGCTTGACGTTGGTCCCACCGAGCCTGCAGTAGCCGGACAAGCCCCGGCACAAGACCTGGGGGTGCCCCGAGCACCTCTCAAGCGGCTGGAGCCTTCGGCGTCAGACGGACCTCGACATCCGCGTCCAGGGCGCGCGCCAGACGTTCCAGAACCGGCAATGTGGGAATGGTCCCGCCCGCCTCGAAACGGGCCACCGCGGACTGGGTCATGCCGGCCTCACGAGCCAGGTCGCTCTGACTCCATCCCCGTCCCTCACGCATCGTCCGAACCGTCCTGCCCAGCTCGTAGGCGATACGTGCGGCCTCATACGCCTCGGCCGCACCCGGCTCGGCCATCCGGCGATCCCTGAGCTCTCGCCAGCTCCCCTGCTCGCTCATACCGCTTCTTCTTCCTCGTCAACGGTGTGCATCAACTCGATGCAGCGACGCATGGCCCGCCGAGCCCGATCGATCTCCCGACCGTCACGTGCCCGCGTCTTGCGGAACACGGCCAGGAGCACGATCCGGCGGCCAGGCGCGATCCAGTACGTGATGCGCATCGCGAACTCGTCGAGATGGAACCGGAGTTCGCGTAGCTTGCCGTCCAGCTGCTTGGTGTAGGGCTCGCCCAGCAGAGGCCCCTCCGCCGAAAGAAGATCGACATAGAAGGCCGCTCTTGCGAACAGCGCCGAAGGCAGGTCTTCAAGCCACTTGCGAACCTCTGGTTCCAGCTCCACGGTACCCCCAACTCATAGCATTGATGCTATGAGCCACGGTTCTGTCGCACTCTGCTTTCATAAAAACACGTTGGGTGAAGCGCGTGGCCTCCAGCTCCCACCACGGTGACGCAAGCCGTACCGGAACGACCTTCAGACGAGGCGCAGCACTGGCGCCGAACCGACCGGGTTCCTGCTCACCGCGTGCGGCAACCGCCGGGCCTCGCGCTGCCCGGCCTGCTCGGCGCTCTACCGGGACGACACCTACCACCTGATCATCTCCGGCCTGCGCGGCGGCAAGGGCGTCCCCGAGGGCGTCAGCGCGCATCCCCGCGTGTTCGCCACCTTCACCGCCCCGTCCTTCGGCGCGGTCCACGCGCACCGCACGGGCAAGAACGGCGCGATTCTGCCGTGCCGTCCCCGGCGTGATCACCCGATCTGCGAGCACGGGCGGCCTGAAGGATGCGGGGCACGCCATGACCGCGACGATCCGCAAGTGGGCCAACCGCTCTGTGCGAGCTGCTACGACTACCGGGGCGCGGTGCTGCGGAACGCGCACGCGGGCGAGCCGTGGCGCCGCTTTACCCAAGCACTCCTCGCCGCGCTCGCCCGGCTGCTCGGCATCCGCCGTACCCACCTGCGCGCGGCCCTGCGCCTGTCGTACGCCAAGGTCGCCGAGTACCAGACGCGCGGCCTGGTCCACTTCCACGCGGTGATCCGGCTCGACGGGCCGGACGGCCCGACCGCACCGCCGCCGGGCTGGGCCACCGTCCCCCTGCTGGATGAGGCGATCCGGCACGCCGCCGCGTAGATCGCCGTACCGGCGTCGAAGCAGCTACCGGGCGATCCTCCTCCGGTGGTGCTGCGCTGGGGCGCCCAGCTCGACGTGCGGCCGGTCTACGTCTCGGCGGAGTTGGACGGCGTCAGCGATCAGCGGGTGGCCTCCTACGTCGCCAAGTACGCGACCAAGGGCGCCGAGTCCGCCGGGACGGTGGACCGCCCGATCCGCAACGCCGGGGACATCGCCGCGCTGAAGGTCACCGAGCACGGCCGTCGGATGATCTACACCTGTCTCAGCCTGGGTGAGCTTCCCCCGTACCGGGATCTCCCACTGCGGCAGTGGGCTCACATGCTCGGCTACCGGGGCCACTTCTCCACCAAGAGCCGCTACCACTCCGTCACCCTGGGAGATCTGCGCCAGGCGCGCGCGGAGTACCGGGCCGAACAGGCTCGGATGATCCTCGGCCTGCCCACCCCCGACGCGGAGAAGACAGTCACCCTGTCCTGGTGGCGGTATACCGGGAACGGACACCGGCACGGCGAAGCCTTCTGGGCCGAACTCGCCCGGCAACGCATCACCACCGCCCGCGAGATCGCCAAGCAGAGAGCGGAAGAGCGGGTGTTCGAGTAGCCGCGCGTCTCCCTGCCCTGGCAGTGCTCTGACCTCGTTCAAGAGCTGACCGCGGCGGGAATGTTCACCCCGGCGGCAAGGACGGCTCGTTATGGTGGACATGCCGCGCAGTCGCGAGGAAGGCATACAGATGACCGGGCACGACTGGAACCCCGACCTGATGCACGACGATCGCAGCGAGCACACCGGCCAGCGGATCGCCAGAGCACGCAAGCTCCGCAACCTCAGCCAGGAAGGTCTGGCCCGGCTCGCCAACGTCTCGCGGAGCCTCATCGCCAAGGTCGAGTCCGGCGCCCGGCCTGCCACGCCCTCGCTCGTCGCCGCTGTCGCGCGGGCCTGTCAGGTGGATCCGGCGGAGATCAACGGACAACCGTACCGGGGCTCCGACAAGCGCAGCGACGCCGTGCACGCGGCGATCCCCGCCATCCGGATGGCGCTGGCGTACGTGGACGTCGCGCCCGAGCCGGACATGCCGCCCCGGACACTCGACGAGTTGAGCACCGAGCTGGGCAGGCTCCAGAAACTCCAGAAATCCGCCTCGCACGCTCGCCTCGGCGCGCTCCTGCCTGCCGCATTGGAAGAGCTGACCGTGCATGTCATGGAGTCGGGCGACCCCCGCGCCTGGCGGCTGCTCAACCGCGCCCAGAGCTTCGCCGGATCGCTGGCCCGGCGTCTGGGCTACAACGACCTGGCACAGGTCGTGGTGGAGCGGACATCGGTCTCCGCCCAGCGGGCTGGGGATCCGTACCTGCCGCACCTGGTCACCATGGGCCGGGCGCGGTTACTGATGACGCTCGGCTCCTGGGACGTCGCGCTGAAGATGCTCAAGCAGACGGCGGGCAAGATCGACCAGGACGACCCGGTGTCCACCGAAGTCTTCGGCTCTCTGCATCTGAGCGCGGCCATCGCCGCCGCAAGGGCCGGTAAGGCGGCCGATGCGTGGGAGCACCACGGGACCGCGAGCGAGGCGGCGGCCCGGATCAATCCGAGAGACCGCCGCGACCCCTACGGCTTGCAGATGAACCCGGGCAACGCCGCCATCCACGGGTGCGCGGTGGCCGTCGAACTCGGCGACTCCGACCAGGCCATCCGGCTGGATCAGGGAGTCGATCTGACCGGACGCGACACCACCGACGAACGCCGGGCACACCACGAGATCGACATGGCGCGGGCGCACCTGTGGGCCAACGATCACGACAGGGCGCTCAAGCGGATGATCATCGCTGAGCGGACCGCGCCGCAGATGGCGCGCTTCCATCCCTCGGCCAGGGAGACAATTCGTCAGCTCGTGCGCGTCCACCGGAAGATCCCGGAACCGCTGCGGACATTGGAGAGCCGCATGGCCATCTAGCTGGTCGCTCGTCAAGGGGTCCGCTGTGCACAAGCTGTGAACAGTAGGCCCCTTGACCGTTCCTAAGGTCGCCGTGACGGCGAGAACTACCGTCCTCGCTGTCCGTATCCGGCGGTTGCGACCTTGGAGGACAGGTGACACAGCATGCGACACCGGCCGAACCTCAGGGGGTAGTCGACGAGGCGACGGCGGAACGTCATGACCGGGCGCTGGTGACCGTGCAGCGGCTTCTCATCGAGCGGGGTATCCGTGCCCACCGTCACCACACGATCAGTCTCAGGTTCGCCTCTGACCGCCCGGCGTCCCGGTGGCCACGCTCGTGGACCGATCGGCACCCGCCGGAACTGGCCGTGATCGGTCCCCAGGGCGGGCGTGAGGCCACGGTGACCGTAGGGCCGCGCTCGGGCTGCTACCTGGTGTCCCTGCGCAACGGCCCCGACCTCCAGGCGGTGAAGCGCGAACACCCCGAACAGGTGGTGGAACTCATCCTCGCCGCCTGGCCGGGTGAGCCGTCGTGACGGTGCACCTCCAGGCCATCCCCGCCCGCGCGGACATCGACGACCCCCGGAGCGCCGTGCGGCCTGCGGCGGAGTTGCGGGCGGGGTACGGCCTGCTGTTCCAGCGGGAGGCGGGTCACCCGTTCGCGCTCGTCCCGGCGCGGGCCGAGAACCGGCGGGCCGACCTGGGGCCCGCGGATCTGGTGTGGGCACACGTGGCCGACCTTCACCCCCTGCCCGGGGGGCTGCGCATCTACCCCGTCGCCGTGTACTGCGCGTTCCCGGCGGGCGGGTCGCTGATGACCACCGTGCTCAGTGACGCCCTGGTGGTGATGGCCCCCCGGCGTTTCCCCTCACGGATGCCGGGGCGTCACTGCTGAAAGCCGGTGCGGCGGCGCGATCTTCCCCCGTGCCCGCGCCGCCGCACCCGACCAGAGACGACCGTGACCAGGTCGCCGGGGTCATCCGTTGGCAACCCGACCCGGAGCGCAAGCCCGCCAGGGCTGAGCACAGGAAGCGAAGCGGCAGCCTGTTCTTTCCGCTGATCGGACATGCCGGGTGAACTTCACGGAGCGCAGCGGCCGGCGCCAATGCGAAGCATCCCGAAGGGACCGCGCAGCGGTTGGGGCCGGTGGCGGAGCGGCGGCGGCAGCGCGTACCCAGGGCGGCGGGTTCGTCCGGTGCGGCGGGTGCGCGGTGCGGCGGGCGGCGGGCTTACGCCGTGCCGTCCCGGCTGGCGCGGGCCGGGACCGGCCCCCAGGCCGCATGCCCGGCCCGCTGGCCGTGCCGGGACGGCGGGGCGTGTCCCGCCGTGCGGCGGCGCGGAGCGCTGCCGCCTTGGCCCTGTAGAGAAAGTACTCGACCCTGTAGAGAAGATTCTCGCCGGAAACACCTCTGGCCCAAGATCAGCACCGGGCATGCCGGGCGATCAAGGGCCAGATTTCAGCTATCTCCGCAGGTCTACGCCTCGCCACTCGTCAGGCCGACCGGGCAGGCCACTCCCGTTCCGCCGATGCCGCAGTAGCCGTTCGGAACTTTGAACAGGTACTGCTGGTGATACTCCTCGGCAAAGTAGTAGTCACCGGCGGCGGCGATCTCGGTGGTGATGGGCCCGTAGCCCGACTCGGTGAGCACCTTCTGGTAGGCGTCACGCGAGGCCAGGGCGGACTTCTCCTGCTCGGGCGAGTGGAAGTAGATCGCCGAGCGGTACTGGGTGCCGACGTCGTTGCCCTGGCGCATGCCCTGGGTGGGGTCGTGGGCCTCCCAGAAGACCCGCAGCAGTTCCTCGTACGAGACGCGGGCCGGGTCGAAGACGACGCGGACGAGCTCGGTGTGGCCGGTCAGGCCCGTGCAGACCTCTTCGTAGGTCGGGTTCGGGGTGTAGCCGCCGCCGTAGCCGACCGAGGTGGAGATCACCCCGGGGGTCTGCCAGAACTTGCGCTCGGCGCCCCAGAAACAGCCGAGGCCGAAGTCCGCGATCTCACTTCCCTCGGGGTACGGCGGAGCCAGCGGGGCGTCGAGGACCGCGTGCCGGGCGGGGACCGCCATGCGGATGTCACGGCCCGGGAGCGCATTCTCCGGCGACACCATCGACGTCTTGTCCTTGCCGAACAGCCAGCCCATGGGGACCTCCTTCTGACGTGTTCTCCCCAGAGAGGGGAACTGTCGAGGGCCGCGCCATGTTCCCGTAAGCAACGCTTAATGATCCGGAAAGTAATACTAACTTGTATTAAATCCGGTAAGGAGCGAAAATAAGTTACATGCCTGAATCACGTCGTGGAGTCCTGTACGGCGTCGCCGCATACACGATGTGGGGCCTGTTTCCGCTGTACTGGCCGCTCCTGAAGCCCTCCGGCGCGGTGGAGATCCTCGCGCACCGCATCGCCTGGTCCCTGGTGGCCGTCGCCGCCATCCTGGCGGTACGGCGCCACTGGTCCTGGTTCCACGCGCTCGTACGAACCCCGAAGAAGCTCGGCCTCCTCGTCCTGGCCGCAATGATCATCACGGTGAACTGGGGTGTCTACATCTACGCGGTCAACAGCGGGCACGTGGTCGAGGGCGCGCTCGGCTACTTCATCAATCCCCTGGTCAGTGTGCTCTTCGGCGTCCTGCTGCTGAGGGAGCGACTGCGGCCGCTCCAGTGGGCCGCGGTCGGGCTGGGCGCCGTCGCCGTCCTCGTGCTGACCTTCGACTACGGCCGGCTGCCGTGGATCGCGCTGGTGCTGGCCCTCAGCTTCGGCACGTACGGCCTGGTCAAGAAGACCGCGCAGGTGGGCGCGGCGGAGAGCATGGCGATCGAGACACTGGTGCTGCTGCTCCCCGCGCTGGGCTACCTCGTCTTCCTGGGGCAGCAGGGCACGAGCACCTTCGGGAACGCGGGCACCGCGCACGCCCTGCTGCTGGCCGGGGGCGGGGTGGTCACCGCCGTCCCGCTGCTCTGCTTCACCGCCGCCGCGATCCGGGTGCCGCTCACCACGATCGGCCTGCTCCAGTACATCGCGCCGGTGCTGCAGTTCCTGTGCGGGGTGCTCGTCGCACGCGAGGTCATGCCGCCCAGCCGTTGGATCGGGTTCGCCATCGTCTGGCTGGCCCTGTCGGTCTTCACCTGGGACAGCCTCCGTACGGCCCACCGGGCCAGGCAGGCCCGGCAGGAAGACCGCGAGACCGTCACCGTCTGACGAAGGCGCCGCCCTCCGGAAACCATCACCGTCCGACGGAGGCGCCGCCCTCCGGAGACCGTCGTCCTGAAAACCGTCGCTCTCCGAAGACCGTCGTCCTAAAACCGTCGCTCTCCGAAGCCGTCGCCCTGAAGGTCCCCTCCGAAGACTGCCACTCTCCGACGAAGCGTCAGAAAGCTCCTGAAAGCCCCTCAGCGCCCCCTGAAAGGCGCTAGGAGCCCCGTACGGCGAGGACCAGGGGGGTGAAGTCGGGGTCGATGCCCGCCTGCTCCAGGGCGGCGGCCAGGGTGCGCTCGTAGGTGGGGGTGGCCTCGGCCAGGCGGGCGCGCCCCCGGTCGGTGATCATCGAGTAGACGCCGCGGCGGTCGTCGCGGCAGAGGGCCCGGCGGGTCATGCCCGCCTCCTCCAGGCGGGCGACGAGACGGGTCACCGAGCTCTGGTTGAGCCCCACGGCCTCGGCGAGTTCCTGCATGCGCAGCTCGCCGCCGGGAGCCGCGGCGAGCCGCCCCAGCGCGCGGTACTCCGACAGTCCGAGACCGTGACCGCGCTGCAGGGCCTTGGCCAGGTCAGCCTCCACACGTGCGTGCAGAAGGGCGAAACGGTCCCACGACATTGCGAACCTCCCCGGTGCATCCGACCTGAGAGGAGTTTACGCGGATCCGCGCATTTGCATGCACGCGCAAAGAGATCGGGGATTCCCGATCAGCCCGAGCGCTCCACGACGTAGTCGCAGAGGGCGAGGTAGGCGGCGCGAGCCGGGATGTCGGGAAGGCCCGCCAGGTCCTCGCGGGCCCGGTCGGCCCAGGAGGTCAGCTCGGCGCGGGCCCGCTCCATCGCGGTGTGGGAGCGGAGCAGACGCAGGGTCTCCTCGATGTCCTCCTCACCCACCGGACCCGCCAGGAGTTCGCGCAGCCGGGCGCTCCCGGGGTCGTCGGAGGCCAGGACGTAGAGCACCGGCAGGGTCCGGATGCCCTCGCGCAGGTCGGTGCCCGGAGTCTTGCCCGACTCGACCGACTCGGCGGCGACGTCGAGCAGGTCGTCACCGAGCTGCCAGGCGACCCCGATGGCCTCGCAGGCCCGGGTCACCCGCTCGACGACCTCGGGGGCGGCGCCGCTGAGCAGGGCGCCGAACCGGCCCGAGGTGGCGATCAGCGAGCCGGTCTTGTCGGCCAGCACGTCGATGTAGTGGGTGACCGGGTCCTCGCCGGGGCGGGGGCCGATGGTCTCGCGGATCTGGCCGCGCACCAGGCGGGAGAACGTCTGGGCCTGGATCCTGATGATGTCGGCGCCGAGGTCGGCCAGGATCTCCGAGGCCTGGGCGAACAGGTAGTCGCCGGTCAGGATGGCCACGGTGTTGTCCCATCGGGCGTTGGCCGACGGGGAGCCCCGGCGGACCGGGGCCTCGTCCATCACGTCGTCGTGGTACAGGGTGGCCAGGTGGGTCAGCTCGATCACCACGGCCCCCGGGACCACGCCGGGGGCGTCCGGCCTGCCAAACTGGGCGGCGAGCAGCACGAGCATCGCCCGGAACCGCTTGCCGCCCGCCTCGATGAGGTGCTTCGACGCCTCCGTGACGAAGGCGTCGTCGCTCTCCACCGAGGACCGCAGCAGCTTCTCGACCTCGGCCAGTCCGGCTGCCAGGTCCTGCGCCAACCGCTCGTCGACGAACGGAAGATCAACCACCGGTGGCGCAGCCATGGACCATTACTCCTCTAGCGAATGAACAACGCGGACGCAGCCTGGTCCGCGATATCGAGCACCGGCTGGGGGAAAACGCCCAGCACTACCGTAGCCGCTGCCGCCAGAGCGACCACAGCCGAGGTACCCACCGTGGGGGCCGCGATGGACGGACCGTCGGCGGCGGGCTCGCTGAAGAACATCAGCACGATCACGCGGACGTAGAAGAACGCCGCGATGGCCGAGCTGACCACGCCGACGATCACCAGCGGCAGCGCGCCGCCGGAGACCGCCGCCGCGAACACGGCGTACTTGCCGAAGAAGCCGCTCGTGAGCGGGATGCCGGCGAAGGCCAGCAGGAAGAAGGCGAAGATGCCCGCCAGGACCGGGGCGCGCTTGCCGAGACCGGCCCACCGGGACAGGTGCCCCGCCTCACCGCCCGCGTCGCGGACCATGGTGACCACCGCGAAGGCGCCGACCGTGGTGAAGCCGTACGCGGCCAGGTAGAACAGGATGGCCGACAGGGACTGCTGGTTCTGCTCGGCGGCGTCGCCCACGGCGAGCACGCCGGTGAGCAGGAAGCCCGCGTGGGCGACCGAGGAGTAGGCCAGCATGCGCTTGATCTCGGTCTGGGTGATGGCCAGGATCGCACCGACGATCATGGTGAGGATCGCGACGCCCCACATCACCGGCTGCCAGTTCCACTCCAGACCGCCCAGGGCGACCCAGAAGACGCGCAGCACGGCGCCGAAGGCGGCCACCAGCACGGTGGAGGCCATCAGGGCGGTGACCGCGGTCGGCGCGCCCTGGTAGACGTCGGGCTTCCACGCCTGGAACGGCGCGGCACCGATCTTGAAGAGCAGGCCGATGCCGAGGAGCGCGGCACCGAGCAGCAGGATCGTCTCCTGGCCGCTGACCGAGCCGAGCGCGGAGCCGATGGCCCTCAGGTCGACCGACCCGGCGTAGCCGTACACCATGGCCATCCCGTACAGGAAGAAGGCCGAGGAGAACGCGCCGAGCAGGAAGTACTTGACCGAGGCCTCCTGCGAGAGCAGGCGGCGACGGCGGGCCAGGCCGCACAGGAGGTACAGCGGCAGCGACATGACCTCCAGGCCGACGAACATGGCCAGCAGGTCGTTGGAGGCGGCGAACAGCAGCATGCCGCCGACCGAGAAGAGCAGCAGCGGGTAGACCTCGGTCTGGGCGTACCCGTGGCGGACCGCCTCCTCCTCGTCGGGGCTTCCCGGCACGGCCGCCGCCTGCGCGACGAACTGCTCGTCGTCGTTGATCAGCAGCGTGCTGATGAGGGCCAGGACGAGGATGATTCCCCAGATGAACAGCGAGGGGCCGTCCACCGCGACCGCGCCCATGGCCGCCGGGGCGTCCGGCAGGCCGTTGAGCGCGGTCAGGACGGTCATGACGAACGCGCCGGCCAGGGCGAGCAGCGTGAGCGGCACCTGGACCGACTTGCGCAGGAAGCGCGGCGCGAACGCCTCGACGAGCACTCCGACGACAGCCGCGCCGAACACGAGCAGCATCGGCGCGAGCAGCGCGTACTCGATCGTCGGGGCTGTGATGGTGCCGTTCACTGGCCGGCCCCCTTCTTGTCTGCCACGGCGGTGTTGGACTGGTCGACCTTGACGCTGGAGAGCGTCTTGTCCACCGCGGGGTTGATCACGTCGAGCACCGGCTTGGGGAAGAAGCCCAGAGCGATGATCACCGCGACCAGCGGGGCCACCACCCACTTCTCCCGCGTGTCGAGGTCGGGCAGGGCCCTGACCGACTCGGCCGGCGGACCGGTCATCGTGCGCTGGTACATCCACAGGATGTAGACGGCCGCCAGGATGACACCGGTGGTCGCGATGATCGCCGGGATGGCGTAGCGCTCGTACGTGCCGAACAGGACCATGAACTCGCTGACGAACGAGGACAGGCCCGGCAGGGACAGGCCCGACAGTCCGGCGATCAGGAAGGTGCCGGCGAGCACCGGGGCGACCTTCTGCACGCCCCGGTAGTCGGCGATCAGGCTGGAACCGCGGCGGTAGATCAGGAAGCCGGCGATCAGGAACAGCGCGCCGGTCGAGAAACCGTGGTTGACCATGTAGAGCGTGGCGCCCGCGCCGGCGTGGTCGGTCATCGCGAAGACGCCGAGGGCGATGAAGCCGAAGTGCGAGATCGAGGTGTAGGCGATCAGGCGCTTCATGTCGGTCTGGCCGATGGCCACGATGGCGCCGTAGACGATGCCCACGACGGACAGCGTGATCACCAGCGGGGTGAAGAAGACCGACGCGTCCGGGAACAGCTCCAGGCAGAAGCGGAGCATGCCGTACGTGCCGACCTTGTCCAGCACGCCGACCAGCAGCACCGCGGCACCGGCCGGGGCCTGCGCGGCGGCGTCGGGCAGCCAGGTGTGGAACGGCCAGAGCGGGGCCTTGACCGCGAACGCGATGAAGAAGCCGGCGAAGAGCCACTTCTGCGTGGTCGGGTCCTGGACGACCCCGATCAGCTCGGTGAACATGAAGGTGCCCGGCTGGTCCGCCCCGTTGGCCCGGTCGGCGACCACGTAGAGCGCGATCACCGCGACCAGCATGAGCAGGCCGCCGAAGAGCGAGTACAGCAGGAACTTCACGGCCGCGTAGGACCGCTGGACCCCGCCGTACGACCCGATCATGAAGTACATCGGGATCAGCATGGCTTCGAAGAAGACGTAGAAGAGGAAGACGTCGGTCGCCGCGAAGACGCCGATCATCATCGCCTCGAGCACCAGCAGCAGTGCGAAGTACGTCCGCACCGAGCGCTTGGGGGCCACCGTCTTGGGCCCCTCGCCCGGCACCGTCACGACGGTGCCGTCCGCGTCGTGCCAGGAGGCGAGGATCACGATCGGCACGAGCACCGCCGAGAGCGCGATCAGCACCAGGGCGATGCCGTCGACGCCGACGCCGTAGTGCACGCCGAAGCGCGGGATCCAGTCGTAGACCTCGGCGAACTGGAAGCGCGTCTCCGAGGTCGGGTCGAACTGGGCCGCGAGGGCGCCGGTGAGCCCGAGCACGATCAGCGAGACCACCAGGGCCAGCTGTTTGGCGACCTTGTCGTTCTTGACAAGGGAGACACCCACCGCGCCCAGAACGGGCACGGCCATCAGGGTTGAGAGCCAGGGCATCACATGTTCCCCACGTAGAGCAGGGCGCCAACGACCACGGCGGCACCGAAGAGGATGGACAACGCGTAGGACCGCACGTAGCCGGTCTGGACGCGGCGCAGCCGGCCCGAGGTCCCGCCGATCGCCGCCGCCAGGCCGTTGACCAGGCCGTCGACGCCGCGGTTGTCGAAGAACACCGCGATCCGGGTCAGCCACTGGCCGGGGCGCATGAACAGCGCCTCGTTCAGGGCGTCGCCGTACAGGTCACGACGGGCGAACGTGGTGACGAAGGAGCCGCGCGGGGCCACCGGGGACACCTCGGCGGCACCGTAGCGGAACCAGGCGAACGCGGCGCCGACCGCGACCAGCGCGAGCGTGGCCAGGCCGGGGACGCTGAACGGGTGGAACGCGGGAAGTTCCGCGGGCAGGCCGACCGCCGGGGCGAGGAACTGCATGAACCGGTTGTCGAGGATCAGGAAGGCGCCGAGGACGATCGAGCCGATCGACAGGATGATCAGCGGCACGGTCATGACGGAGGGCGACTCGTGCGGGTGCGCGTCGTCGGCCCAGCGCCGCTTGCCGAAGAAGGTCATGAAGACCATCCGCGACATGTAGAAGCCGGTGATGCCCGCGCCCAGCACGGCGAGCCAGCCCAGGACCGGGCTGTGGTGCATCGCCGCCTCGATGATGCCGTCCTTGGTGAAGTAGCCGGACAGCAGCGGGAAACCGATGATCGCCAGGTAACCGATGATGAAGGTGATCGCGGTGACCTTCATCACCGGGAACAACCCGCCGTACCTGCGCATGTCGACCTCGTCGTTCATGCCGTGCATGACGGAACCGGCGCCGAGGAACATGTTGGCCTTGAAGAAACCGTGCGTGATCAGGTGCGCGATGGCAAAGGCGTAGCCCGTCGGGCCGAGGCCCGCGGCGAGCATCATGTAGCCGATCTGCGACATCGTCGAACCGGCCAGGCCCTTCTTGATGTCGTCCTTGGCGCAACCGATGATCGCACCGGCGAGCAGCGTGGCCACGCCGACGATCGTCACGACGAGCTGCGCGGTCGGGGCGGCCTCGAAGAAGAGACCGGACCGGACGACCAGGTAGACGCCGGCGGTGACCATGGTCGCGGCGTGGATGAGGGCCGAGACCGGGGTCGGGCCCTCCATCGCGTCCAGGAGCCACGACTGCAGCGGGAGCTGGGCCGACTTGCCGCAGGCGCCCAGGAGGAGCAGCAGGCCGATCGCGGTCATCGTGCCCTGGGAGGCCGTGCCGACCTTCTCGGGGAGGTCGGCGAAGGCGAACGTGCCGAACGTGCTCCAGATCGTGAACATCGCGATCAGCAGGCCGAAGTCGCCGACGCGGTTGACGACGAACGCCTTCTTGGCCGCGACCGCCGCCGAGGGCTTGAACTGCCAGAACCCGATCAGCAGGTAGGAGGCGAGACCCACGCCCTCCCAGCCGATGAACAGGCCGACGTAGTTGTCGGACAGCACCAGCAGGAGCATGGCCGCGATGAACAGGTTCAGGTAGGAGAAGAACCGGCGCCGCTCGGTGTCGTGCGCCATGTAGCCGATCGAGTAGATGTGGATCAGCGAGCCCACACCGGTGATCAGCAGGGCGAAGCTGATCGAGAGCGGGTCGATCAGCAGCCCCATGTCGGCGACGCCGGGGATGAACTCGTACAGCGCGATGCCGAGGCGGCGCTGCCCCGGGTCCCGGCCCAGCAGCTCGAAGAAGGCTGCGACGGCCACCGCGAAGGAGGCCACGGACATCGCGACGCCGAGCAGGTGGCCCCAGCGGTCGGTACGGCGCCCGCCCAGCAGGAGGATCGCGGCCCCGAGCAGCGGCAGCACGATCATCAGCCAGGAGGCCCCGATCACCCCGGCGGAGTGCGGGACGATCTCAGCGGGAGATTGCACCTGCCACCTCTTAGTACTTCAGCAGGTTGGCGTCGTCCACAGACGCCGACCTGCGGGTTCGGAAGATCATCACGATGATGGCAAGGCCGATCACGACCTCCGCCGCGGCCACCACCATCACGAAGAAGGCGATCAGCTGGCCGTCCAGGTTGCCGTGCTGCCGGGCGAAGGTGACGAACGCGAGGTTGCAGGCGTTGAGCATCAGCTCCACGCACATGAACACCACGATGGCGTTGCGTCGCGTGAGCACGCCGATGGCACCGATCGCGAAGAGCAGCCCGGAGAGCACCAGGTAGTGAGTGGTCACTTGCCGTCCTCCTGCTGGAGCGCGTCCTTCACTTGGACGGGCTTGTCGGCCAGGTCCGGGTTCTCGTCCTGGGGGGCGTCCTTCTCCAGGACCTGCCTGATGAGCGCCGCCTTCGCCGGGTCGGTGGGGGCGAAACCCTCCTCCACCTCGTGCCGGGCGAGCACCCGGTTGATCGACTTGGCCGCGACCGTGCCGTCGGGCAGCAGGGCGGGCATGTCGATGGCGTTGTGCAGCGCGTAGGTGCCCGGTCCGGGCAGCGGCGAGGGCTGCGGGCCGGAGAAGCGGGCACGGGCCAGGTCACGCTGGGTCGCCCTGGGCCGGATCCGCTCGCGGTGGGCGAGCACCATCGCGCCGAGCGCGGCGGTGATCAGCAGCGCCGAGGTGACCTCGAAGGCGAAGACGTGCCTCGTGAAGATCAGCTGCGCCAGCGAGGGCACGTTGCCGCCCGCTTCCTGCACCGCGGCGCCCAGTCCGGTGGGCGCGCCGTAGGCCGCGTTGCCGATGGCCAGGGCGAGCAGGACCGCGAAGCCCAGGCCCGCGATCGCCGCCCAGAGACGCTGTCCCTTGATCGTCTCGACCAGCGAGTCGGAGGAGTCGACGCCGACGAGCATCAGGACGAACAGGAAGAGCATCATGACCGCGCCGGTGTAGACGATGATCTGCACGGCGGCGAGGAACGGGGCGTCCTGGACCGCGTAGAGCACGGCCAGCGAGAGCATGACGACGCCCAGCATCAGGGCGGAGTAGACCGCTTTGCGGCTGAAGACGAGTCCGAGGGCGGCCAGTACGGAGACGACCGCCAGGACCCAGAACGTGATGGTCTCACCCATTGTTTCGTCCCAGCCGGTAGTAGTCCTCTTCGGTCTCGCCGAGACGCATGGGGTGCGGCGGGGCCTCCATGCCGGAGCCGAGCGGCGCGAGCAGCATCTCCTTGGTGTAGATGAGGCTCTCACGGCTGCTGTCGGCGAGCTCGTATTCGTTGGTCATCGTCAGGGCGCGCGTCGGGCACGCCTCGATGCACAGGCCGCACAGGATGCACCGCAGGTAGTTGATCTGGTAGGTGCGCCCGTAACGCTCGCCCGGCGAGTAACGCTCCTCGTCGGTGTTGTCCGCACCCTCGACGAAGATCGCGTCGGCCGGGCAGGCCCACGCGCACAGCTCGCAGCCCACGCACTTCTCCAGGCCGTCGGGCCAGCGGTTGAGCTGGTGCCGGCCGTGGAAGCGCGGAGCCGTGGGCCGCTTCTCCTCGGGGTAGTTGACCGTCTCGACCTTCTTGAACATGGTGTGGAAGGTCACGCCGAACCCCTTGATGGGGTTCAGCCAATCAGTTGCTCCCACTGGAAACCTCCTTGCGCGCCACCCCGTGGTAGTGCGGCAGGTCAAGCGGCGGCACGGGGAAGCCACCCGCGGTGGGCTCGGCCTGGAGCTGCTCGAACTCGGCCTGGATCTGGGCGGCCTTGTCCTCCTTGCGCTTCTGCAGCACGCTGTCGAAGCGCCACCAGATGCCGAGGCAGCCGACCATGACGAGGGCGGCGAGGATCAGCACGACCGAGCGGTTGACGTCCTGGATCTGCAGGGCCCTGACGGTGGCGACCAGGAGGATCCACGCCAGGTTGATCGGGATGAGGATCTTCCAGCCGAGGGCCATGAGCTGGTCGTAGCGGATTCGCGGCAGCGAGGCCCGGCACCAGACGAAGAAGGAGAAGACCAGCACCATCTTCAGGAAGAACCAGAGCAGCGGCCACCAGCCGGTGTTGGCCCCGTCCCACATGGAGATCGGCCACGGTGCCCGCCAGCCGCCCATGAACAGCGTGATCGACACCGCGGAGACCACGAAGACGTTGACGTACTCGGCGAGCATGATGATGGCGAACTTCAGCGAGTTGGAGTACTCGGTCTGGAAGCCGCCGACCAGCTCGCCCTCGCCCTCGGGAAGGTCGAAGGGGACCCGGTTGGTCTCGCCCAGCATGGTGACGATGTAGATCAGGAAGGACGGGATCAGCAGGATCATGTACCACGAGGGCATCGGGATCTGCAGACCGCCCAGGTTGAGCACCCCGCCGGAGGCCTGCGCCGCGACGATCTCCGAGGTGGAGAGCGTCCCGGCGAACAGGAACACCCCCACGAACGACAGGCCCATCGCGATCTCGTACGAGACCACCTGGGCGCTGGCCCGCAGACCGCCGAGCACGGCGTAGGGCGAGCGGGAGCCCCAGCCGGCGAGCACGATGCCGTACACGCCGATCGAGGCCATCGCCAGCACCAGCAGCACCGCGACCGGCAGGTCGGTCAGCTGCAGCGGCGTCTCGACGCCGAACATCGAGACCTTGGGGCCCATCGGGATGACGGAGAAGGCCAGGAAGGCCGGGACCCCCAGGACGACCGGGGCGATGAAGTAGATCACCTTGTCGACGGTCCGGGGCATCAGGTCTTCCTTCAGACCCATCTTCAGACCGTCGGCCACCGACTGGAGCAGTCCGAACTTGCCCGCCCGGTTGGGACCGTAGCGGTTCTGCATGCGGGAGATGAGCTTGCGCTCGAACCACACGCCGAAGAGCACGCCCAGCATCAGGACGACGAAGATGACAACGGCCTTGATGATGCTGATCCAGAGCGGGTCCTTGCCGAAGTCGGCAAGGGTCGGATCGGCCGCTAGGAGAGTCCGGGCATTCATTACCGCTCCTCGTTAGCTTCGCCGGCGGTTTCCACCTCGCCGGCCGTCGTGCCGGAGGCACGCTCGGGAAGCACCGTGTCCGCGCCTTCGGGCGCGCCCGCGACCGTGCTCGCCACGCCGGGCGTGACCGGGCTCGCGGCGCTGGGCGCGATCACGCCGGCGGACGCGCTCCCGGAGGCCGGCCCGATCGTGACGACCGTACCGGCGACGGCGCGCAGGTCCCGGGTGACCGACCGGCCGGCCGAGTTGGCCGGCAGCCACACCACCCGGTCGGGCAGGTCGGCGATCCGCACCGGCAGGGTCAGCGAGCCGTGCTCGGCGCCGACGGTGATCTGGTCGCCGTCCACCAGGCCGACCTCCGCCGCGGTGGCCTCGGAGACCAGAGCCTCGGCCGCGCGGGCGGTACCCGCCAGGTAGGGCTCGCCCGCCTGCAGGCGGCCGTCGTCGAGCAGCAGGTGCCAGGTGGCCAGGACGGCCTCGCCGGCCTCCGGCCGGGCGGGGGCCGCGCCGTCCGCCGCGGGGGCGGGGGTGCGCGGGCCGCGCCAGGCGCCGATCGAGGCCAGCTCGCGGCGGGTGGCGGCCGGGTCGGGCAGGCCCAGGTGGACGTCCATGGCGTCGGCGATGGCGGAGATGACCCGCAGGTCGCTCATGACGCCGGGGACGCGCAGCGCCTCCTCGAAGGTGCGCCCGCGCCCCTCCCAGTTGACGAACGTGCCGGACTTCTCGGCCGTCACGGCGACCGGCAGGACCACGTCGGCCCGGTCGGTGACCGCGCTGGCGCGCTGCTCCAGGCTCACGATGAACGGGGTGTTCTCCAGGGCCAGCAGGGCGGCCTGCGGCGCGGCCAGGTCGTAGGGGTCGACACCGGCGACGACGAGGGCGTCGAGCTCCCCGTCGAGCGCCGCCCGCAGGATGCCGGTGGTGTCGCGGCCCTCGCCCTCGGGCAGCGAGGCGACGTTCCACACCCGGGCCACCTCGGCGCGGGCGGTCTCGTCACCGACGGGGCGGCCGATCGGCAGCAGGTTCGGCAGCGCGCCGGCCTCAAGGGCGCCGCGCTCGCCGGCGCGGCGCGGGATCCAGGCCAGGCGGGCGCCGGTGGAGGCGGCCAGCCGGACCAGCGCCGAAAGCGCGCCCGGTACCGTCGCCAGCCGCTCGCCGGCCAGGATGATCGCGCCCGGCTGCCCGATCGCCTCGGCGGCGGCCGGGGCGGCGGCGGCGAGGTCGTCGAGGACGGCGGTCTCGGCGCCCGGCGCCGCCTGCACGAGCGTGCCGCCCATCTTGGCGAGCCCGGCGGTGGCGAACGGCGCGACCGAGAAGACCTTCAGGCCCTTCTTCCGCCACGCCTTGCGCAGGCGCAGGAAGACGATCGGCGACTCCTCGTCCGGCTCGAAGCCCGCCAGGAGCACGGCCGGCGCCTTCTCCAGGTCCGCGTACCGGACCTCGATGCCCTTGCCCGCGACGGCGTGCGCCAGGAACTGCGCCTCCTCCGCGGAGTGGGGGCGGGCGCGGAAGTCGACGTCGTTGGTGCCGAGGGCGATCCTGGCGAACTTGGCGTAGCCGTAGGCCTCCTCGACGGTGACGCGCCCGCCGACGAGCACGCCCGCGCGTCCGCGCGCCGCGGCCAGGCCCCGGGCCGCGACGGCGAACGCCTCGGGCCAGGACGCCGGGACCAGGCGGCCCTCCTCGTCACGGACGAGGGGGGTCTTCAGCCGGTCGGGCTGGGTGCCGTAGGTGAAGGCCCAGCGGCCCTTGTCGCAGTTCCACTCCTCGTTGACCTCGGGGTCGTCCCCGGCCAGGCGGCGGGTGACCTTGCCGCGGCGGTGGTCGGTGCGCAGGGAGCAGCCGCTGGCGCAGTGCTCGCAGGCGCCGGGCGTGGAGATCAGGTCGAACGGGCGGGCCTGGAAACGGTACGCCGCGCCGGTCAGCGCGCCCACCGGGCAGATCTGCACGGTGTTGCCGGAGAAGTAGGACTCGAACGGCCGCCCGTCGGCGGCGCCGACCTGCTCCTTGGCCCCGCGCTCGAAGAAGTCGATGAGCGGGTCGCCGGCGATCTCATCGGAGAAGCGGATGCAGCGGGCGCACTGGACGCAGCGCTCGCGGTCGAGCAGCACCTCGCTGGAGAGCGCCACGGGCTTGGGGAAGGTCCGCTTCTTCTCCTGGAAGCGGCTCTCGCCCTGGCCGTTGGACATCGCCTGGTTCTGCAGCGGGCACTCGCCGCCCTTGTCGCAGACCGGGCAGTCGAGCGGGTGGTTCATGAGCAGCAGCTCCATGACACCGCGCTGCGCCTTCTCGGCGACCGGGGAGGTGAGCTGGGTCTGCACGACCATGCCCTGGGCGACCTCGATCGCGCAGGAGGGCTGCGGTTTGGGGAACCCGCGGCCGTTGCCGGCGTCCGGGATGTCCACCAGGCACTGGCGGCAGTTGGCCGCCGGTTCCAGCAGCGGGTGGTCGCAGAACCGCGGGATCTGGATGCCGAGCAGCTCGGCCGCCCGGATGATCAGCGTGCCCTTGGGCACGCTCACCTGGAAGCCGTCGATGGTGACGGTGACCAGGTCCACCGGCGCCTGGGCCGGGGTGGTGGCTTCGACGGTCATGGCGCCTCCTCCGTCGGCCTCATGACCGAAACGGTGCTGTGCTTGTCGGTTGCCTCGCGCCTGGCGATCACTTCGTCCCCCACAGCCTGGACGGGGCGTGGTCGAACGGGCAGCCGCCGATCTCGAAGTGCTTGAGGTACTCGTCGCGGAAGAGCTTCACCGACGAGTGGATGGGACTGGTGGCGCCGTCGCCCAGGGCGCAGAAGGAGCGCCCGAGGATGTTGTCGGCGATGTCGGTGATCGTGGTCAGGTCCTCCTCGGTGCCCTGCCCCTTCTCCAGCCGCTTGAGGACCTGCTTGAGCCAGTAGGTGCCCTCCCGGCACGGGGTGCACTTGCCGCAGGACTCGTGCGCGTAGAACTCGGTCCAGCGCAGCACGGCGCGGACCACGCACGTGGTCTCGTCGAAGATCTGCAGGGCCCGGGTGCCGAGCATGGAGCCCTTGGCGCCGACCGACTCGAAGTCGAGCGGGACGTCGAGGTGCTCGTCGGTGAAGATCGGCGTGCTGGACCCGCCGGGGGTCCAGAACTTGAGCCGGTGCCCCTCGCGGATGCCGCCGGACATGTCGAGCAGCTCACGCAGGGTGATGCCGAGCGGCGCCTCGTACTGGCCGGGCCTGGTCACGTGCCCGCTCAGCGAGAAGATGCCGAAGCCCTTGGACTTCTCGGTGCCCATCCCCGCGAACCAGTCGGCGCCGTTGGCGATGATCGAGGGAACACTCGCGATCGACTCGACGTTGTTGACGACGGTGGGCGAGGCGTACAGGCCCGCCACGGCGGGGAAGGGGGGCTTGAGCCGAGGTTGGCCGCGGTGACCTTCCAGCGAGTCGAGCAGCGCCGTCTCCTCGCCGCAGATGTAGGCGCCGGCTCCGCTGTGCACGACCAGCTCCAGGTCGAAGCCCGAGCCGAAGAGGTCCTTGCCGAGGTAGCCCTTGGCGTACGCCTCGGCGACGGCCGCCTGCAGGCGGCGGATGACGTGCAGGACCTCGCCGCGCACGTAGATGAAGGCGTGGTTGGCCCGGATCGCGTACGAGGCGATGATGACGCCCTCGACCAGCGCGTGCGGGTTGGCCATCATCAGCGGGATGTCCTTGCACGTGCCCGGCTCGGACTCGTCGGCGTTGACCACCAGGTAGTGCGGCTTGCCGTCGCCCTGGGGGATGAAGCCCCACTTCATGCCGGTGGGGAAGCCCGCGCCGCCGCGGCCGCGCAGTCCGGAGTCCTTGACGGCCTGGATGACGGCGTCCGGGTCCATGCCCAGGGCCTTCTTGGCCGCCGAGTAGTCGCCGTAGCCCTCCAGGGTGAAGGAGTTTGGCTGGTCCCAGTTCGCGGTGAGAACCGGGGTGAGAGTGGTCACTTCGTCTCCTCGCCTGGCAGCCCGTCGCTCCGGGACGAGGCCGCACCGTGCCTGATGGCTCGCTCGTTACGCCTGCTCACGCTTCGGGAGCCTTCCAACCTTTGGCCTTGGCGATCTTGAGGCCCTCCAGGGAGGGGTCGCCCGCCGTGGGGCCGTCCGCGGCCAGGCCGTCGGGCAGCCCGGCCAGCACCCGCGAGGCCTCCTTGAACGTGCAGAGCTTCTTCGGCCCGCGGGTCGGCGAGACCTCCTTGCCGTCCCTGAGGTCGTCGACGAGCTGCTTGGCCGAGGCCGGGGTCTGGTTGTCGAAGAACTCCCAGTTGACCATCATGACCGGGGCGAAGTCGCAGGCGGCGTTGCACTCCAGCCGCTCCAGCGAGATCTTCCCGTCCGCCGTCGTCTCGTCGTGGCCGACGCCGACGTGCTCGGACAGCTCGTCCCAGATCTGGTCGCCGCCCATGACCGCGCAGAGCGTGTTGATGCACACGCCCACGTGGTACTGGCCCATCGGCCTGCGCTTGTACATCGTGTAGAAGGTCGACACGCCCACGACCTCGGCCTTGCTCAGGCCGAGCATCTCGGCGCAGAACTCGTGACCGGCGTCGGACACGTAGCCGTCCTCCGACTGCACCAGGTGCAGCAGGGGAAGCAGGGCCGACCGCGGCTTGGGGTAGCGGCCGATGATCTCCTTGGCGTCCCGCTCCAGGCGTTCGCGGACGTCCGGCGCGTAACCACCGTTCACGGTCGCGCTCTCCTTCTCGCCGGCCGCGCGGGCGGCCCGGTTCGCGGGCTCACCGCCCGTGGCCGTGGTCGTGCCCACCGCGGTCTCACCGGTCAGACCGGTGCCCGTGGTCGCGTTGATCTTTTCGTCGCTCATCGGTCGACGCCTCCCATGACCGGGTCGATCGAGGCCACCGCCGAGATGACGTCGGCGACCATGCCGCCCTCGCACGTCGCGGGCATGGCCTGCAGGTTCGTGAAGGACGGGTCGCGGAAGTGCACGCGGTACGGGCGGGTGCCGCCGTCGCTGACCACGTGGGCGCCGAGCTCGCCGCGGGGCGACTCGACCGAGGCGTACGCCTGCCCGGCCGGGACCCGGAAGCCCTCGGTGACCAGCTTGAAGTGGTGGATCAGCGCCTCCATCGAGCCGCTCATGATGTGCGCGATGTGGTCGGGCGAGTTGCCCAGGCCGTCGGGGCCGAGCGCCAGCTGCGAGGGCCAGCCGATCTTCTTGTCGTCGATCATCACGCGCCCGCCCTTGAGCGGGCCGGCCAGCCGGTCGAGAGCCTGCTCAATGATCTTGAGCGACTCCTCCATCTCGGTGATCCGGACCAGGTAGCGCCCGTAGACGTCGGCGGTCTTCTGGGTCGGGACGTCGAACTCGTAGGTCTCGTAGCCGCAGTAGGGCTGCGACTTGCGCAGGTCCCACGGCAGGCCCGCGGCCCGCAGCATCGGGCCGGTGACGCCCAGCGCCATGCAGCCGGTGAGGTCGAGGTAGGCGATGTCCTTGGTCCGGGCCAGGTAGACCGGGTTGGCGTCGAGCATCTTGCGCATGTCCTTGATGCGCTGCGGCATGATCCTCAGCAGCTCGGCGACCTTGTCGACGGCCCCGGCCGGCAGGTCGACGGAGACGCCGCCCGGCCGGACGTAGGCCATGTTCATCCGCAGGCCGGTGATGTACTCCATCACGTCGAGCACCATCTCACGCTCGCGGGAGCCGAACAGGAACGGGGTGGTCGCGCCCAGCTCCATGCCGAAGGTGCCGATGGCCACCCAGTGCGAGGAGATCCGGGTGAGCTCCATCATCATCACGCGGATGGCCTGGGCCCGCTCGGGGATCCGGTCGGTGATGCCCAGCAGCTTCTCGACGGCCATGCAGTAGGCCGTCTCGTTGAAGATCGGCGAGAGGTAGTCCATGCGGGTGACGAACGTGGTCCCCTGGGTCCACGTCCGGTACTCCATGTTCTTCTCGATGCCGGTGTGCAGGTAGCCGATGACCGTGCGGGCCTCGGTGACCGTCTCGCCGTCGAGGTTGAGGACCAGGCGGAGCACGCCGTGGGTGGACGGGTGCTGGGGGCCCATGTTGACGACGAGCTGCTCGTCCTGCTGCCCGGACAGGGTCTCGACCAGCTCCGTCCAGTCGTTGCCGGAGACCGTGTAGACCCTGCCCTCCGTGGCCTCGTCGAAGCCCCCGGCGGCCTCGCCCAGGCCCCCGGTGGGCTCGTCGACCTTGACGTTCTCCTCGTACGCGGCGCTCACCGGTAAGACCTCCTCTGGTCCGGCGCGGGGATCTCGGCGCCGCGGTACTCGACCGGGATGCCGCCGAGCGGGTAGTCCTTGCGCTGGGGGTGCCCGTCCCAGTCGTCGGGCATCATGATCCGCGTCAGCGCCGGGTGCCCGTCGAAGACGATGCCGAAGAAGTCCCACGTTTCCCGCTCGTGCCAGTCGTGGGTCGGGTAGACCGAAACCGTGGAGGGGATGTGGGGATCGGCGTCGGGGCAGGAGACCTCCAGGCGGAGGCGGCGGTTGTGGGTGATCGAGCACAGGTGGATCACCGCGTGCAGCTCCCGGCCCTCCAGGTGGGGGTAGTGCACCCCGGAGACGCCGAGCGAGAGCTCGAACCGCAGGGCGGGATCGTCACGCAGGACCCTGACGACGTCGAGCAGGCGCTCGCGCCGCACGTGGAAGGTCAGCTCCCCGCGGTCGACGACCACGCGCTCGACGGCGTCGGAGAGGTCACCGCCGAGAGCGCGCTCCAGCTCGTCGGCGATGGTGTCGAAGTAGCCACCGTACGGGCGGGGGGTGGACAGCTCGGGCTTGCGCCGCACGACGAGGCGGCCGTACCCGGAGGTGTCACCGGTGCCCGAGGCGCCGAACATGCCCCGGTGGTCGACCGGCTCCTCCGGCAGGCCGGGAAGGTTGTCAGTGCTCATAGTCGCTCACCGCTCCTCGTTCGCTGCGCGGGCCGCTCGTACCTCGCGGACCACTCCGCTCACTGCGTCGAGTTCGCTCCGGCTCATCAGTCGCTCACCGCTCCTCGTTCGCTGCGCGGGCCGCTCGTACCTCGCGGACCACTCCGCTCACTGCGTCGAGTTCGCTCCGGCTCATCAGTCGCTCACCGTTCCTCGTTCGCTGCGCTCACCGTGTCGGGTCCGGTCGTCATTTGACGGTCCCCTGGTCGATCAGCGGGAGCGTCCGCAGCGCCTGCAGCTCCAGTTCGTCGATCTGCTTGGCGCGGTGCGCACCGAACTTCATGTTCTGGATCTTGTCGTGCAGCTTGACGATCGCGTCGATGAGCATCTCGGGCCGCGGCGGACAGCCGGGCAGGTAGATGTCGACCGGGACGACGTGGTCCACGCCCTGCACGATCGCGTAGTTGTTGAACATGCCGCCGCTGGAGGCGCACACGCCCATGGCGATGACCCACTTGGGCTCGGCCATCTGGTCGTAGATCTGACGGAGCACCGGGGCCATCTTCTGCGACAGGCGCCCCGCCACGATCATCAGGTCGGCCTGGCGCGGAGACGCCGAAGCGCGCTCCATGCCGAAGCGCGCCAGGTCGTGCTTGGGACCACCGGTGGACATCAGCTCGATGGCGCAGCAGGCCAGGCCGAAGGTCGCCGGCCAGACGGAGTTCTTACGCGCCCAGCCGGCGACCTGCTCGACCGTGCTGAGCATGAACCCGCTCGGAAGTTTCTCTTCAAGACCCATATCTAGTCCCAGTCCAGACCCTTGCGGCGCCACACGTACGCGTAGGCCACGAGCACGGTGACGATGAACAGCAGCATCTCGACCAACCCGAAGACCCCGAGCTTGTTGAAGGCGACCGCCCACGGGTAGAGGAAGATGATCTCGATGTCGAACACGATGAAGAGCATCGCGGTGATCATGTATTTCAGCGGGAAGCGACCGCCGCCCACGGGCTGGGGCGTCGGCTCGATGCCGCATTCGTAGGCGTCGAGTTTCGCGCGGTTCCAGCGCTTGGGACCGGTGAAGGGGGCGATCGTCACCGAGAAGATCGCAAATCCCGCCGCGAGAACGGCGAGCACCAGGATGGGTGCGTAAAGCTCCATCGCTACGCCTCCTCTCCCATCTCCACGCGCGCCGGCGCGTAGCTCTGCATGTCGGTGTATTTCGCAAGTGTAGGCAGGGCGATCATCGCCCCCGGTTCGGGCTTCCAGGCGTTCGCTGAGGTCATGCCGGTGGCGCCACCTTCGACAGGGCGTTGATGATGCGATCCGACGCGTCGCCTCGCCGGTCGGTGAGATTAGCAAGGAGTTTGAGCGCGAACCGCATCAGGCGGGGGTGCGGCAGCGCGTGCCGGGTCGCGAAGTTCATCACACCGCGGTGCCCGATGAGCTCCACGAAACCACGCCCAAGGGTGAAGTATCCACCGTAGACGTCCTTGAGCGTCTGCGGGTAGGCGCGTAGCACCCGCTCCCGCTGGGCGGCGGTGACCCTGCCGAGGGCCTGGACGATGGTCTCGGCGGCGATGTGGCCGGTCTCCATCGCGTACGCGATGCCCTCGCCGTTGAACGGGTTGATCATCCCGCCGGCGTCCCCGACCAGCACCAGGCCGCGCGTGTAGTGCGGCTGGCGGTTGAAGGCCATCGGCAGGGCGGCCCCCCTGATGGGGGTCGTCATGTTCTCCTCGACGTAGCCCCACTCGGCCGGCATGCCCTTCACCCAGCGCCGCAGCAGGTCGCGGTAGTCCATGCTCTTGAAGGCGTCGCTGGTGTTCAGCAGGCCCAGGCCCACGTTGGACGTGCCGTCGCCGACGCCGAAGATCCAGCCGTAGCCGGGCAGCAGCGTGTCGCCGTCCCACAGCTCCAGCCAGGTCTCCAGGTAGTCGTCGTCGTGACGCGGACTGGTGAAGTAGGTGCGCACCGCGACGCCCATCGGGCGGTCCTGGCGCTTGTGCAGCCCCATAGCCAGGGACACCCGGGTGGAGTTGCCATCGGCGGCGACCACCAGGCGGGAGCGGTAGGAGACCTCCTCGTCGTCCTTCTTGGCGACGACCCCGACGATGTGACCGCTGCGGTCGTCGAGGATGGGGGCGGTGACGGTGACCCCCTGGAGCAGGCGGACACCCGCCTTGACCGCGTTCTCCGCGAGGATCTGGTCGAAGTCCTGGCGGGTGCGGACCAGGCCGAAGTCGGGGTAGCTCGACAGCTCGGGCCAGTCGAGCTCGAAGCGCAGGCCCCCGCCGACCACGCGCAGGCCCTTGTTCCTGATCCAGCCGGGGGCGTCGATGTCGATTCCCATGGCGAGGAGTTGCTTGACGGCCCGGGGCGTCAGCCCGTCGCCGCAGACTTTCTCCCGGGGAAAGGTGGTCTTCTCCAGCAACAGGACGTCAAGCCCGGCCTGTGCGAGATGGAAAGCGGTTGTCGAACCGGCGGGCCCGGCGCCGACGACGATGACGTCGGCGTCAGCCTCAGCGACATTCCGCTGTGTGGCGGCTGGCACGGTCACGGGACCTGTCCTGTCCTACACGCTTTGAGGGCCTCGGGGTAAGGGGCCTTTCGTTCCTTTGTGAAGTGCTTCACAAACTTGTCGGCCCGAAGTCTAACGCCTTTGCAGGGCAAAGTGTCAGGCGGGTGTCACGATCGCGAGCCAATCTTCTATACGGGCTTATATGCACGGTGAAGGGCCACGATTCCGAGGCTGAGGTTGCGCCACGCGACCCGCTCCCAGCCCGCCTCCTGGATGATCTTAGCCAGCGCCGCCTGGTCGGGCCACGCCCGGATCGACTCCGCCAGGTACTCGTACGAGTCGTCGTTGGAGCCGAAGACCTTGGCGACCTTCGGCAGCAGCTTCATCAGGTACTGGGAGTAGACGAGGTCGAACGAGCTGGGCGTCGGGTGCGAGAACTCCAGGATCACCAGACGCGCCCCCGGCTTGGCCACCCGGTACATCTCGCGGAGCGCCTGGCCGGTGTCGTGCACGTTCCGCAGCGCCGTGGAGATCGTCACCGCGTCGAAGACCTCGTCGGCGAAGGGCAGTCGCAGCGCGTCGCCCGCGATGAAGCTGACGCCCCGCACCCCTCCGCCGTGGACGCCCGAGCCGCCGCGCCGCCGGACGCCGGTGCGCAGCATGCCGAGCGAGAAGTCGGAGGCGATCGCGCGCGCGCCCAGCGCGGTGAACGTGTCGGTGGAGGTGCCGGTGCCCGCGCCGAGGTCGAGGACCAGCTCGCCGGGGCCGGCGTCGACGGCCGCCGCGGTCGCCTTGCGCCACAGCCGGACCTGCCCCATGGAGATGATGTCGTTGACGAGGTCGTAGCGCCGGGCCGTGCGATCGAACATCGCGGCGACCTCGTGCGGGTGCTTGTCCAGAGAAGCGCGCGTCATGTCACCAGCCTAGGCCCGCCCCGGCAATCCACGGAAAGTAGTCGTTCGGTTACCTAGAGCGTGCTACCAATTGTCGAATGTTTGCCAGAATCACTTCCGTGCTGGCCACGGCGCTGCTCCTGGCGCCCGCGGGGGTCGCCGCCGCCGGCACCGTGAAGCACAGCGGAGTCGTCTCGGCCGACCCGGTCGACAGCACCCCCCACGTGCTCGACGGGATCGTCAACGCCATCGCGCTGGTGGGCGGCACGGTGGTCGTGGGCGGATCGTTCAGCGCGGTGCGCGAGGCGGGAAGCACGCGCACGCTGCCGCGGTCCGGACTGTTCGCCTACGAGTCGGCCACCGGCCGGGTCCTGTCCGGCTTCGCGCCGCACGTCGACGGCCCGGTCCTCGCGCTGGCCGCGGGCGTGCACGGCACCGTCTACGTGGGGGGGCGGTTCTCGGCGGCGGGCGGCGTGTGGGCGCGCGGCCTGACTCTGCTCCGGCTCGCCGACGGCTCACCGGTGACCGGCTTCGGCCCCCGCGTCCACGACGGGGCGGTCACCAGTCTGGCCAGGCGCGGCCGGCAACTGTACGTCGGCGGCGACTTCACCCGGATCGGCGGCGCCAACCGCACGGCCCTGGCCCGGCTGGACGCCGTCACCGGCGCCGCCGACCCGGGTTTCGCGGTCAGGCCGGGCGCGCCCCGGGGCGGCCGGACGAGGGTGCACGCGCTGTCCCTCGGCCGCGACCGGCTGGCGGTCGACGGCGACTTCACCACCCTCGACGGGATGTCCCGCCCGCAGCTCGGCCTGATCGACGTGGCCGCCGCACCGGCGCGGGTCGCCCCGTGGCGGACGCGCGCCTACGAGGGCAGGTGCCGCGACGACTTCCCCAGCTACGTGCGCGGGCTGGACTTCGCGCCCGACGGCGGCTACTTCGTGGTGGTCACCACCGGCGGCCCGATGGGCCCGCGCACGACGTGCGACACCGCCGCGCGCTTCGAGACGTACGCCCCGGGAGAGGTGGCGCCCACCTGGGTGAACCACACGGGGGGCGACTCGCTGTACTCGGTGGCGGTGACCGGGGCGGCGGTCTACGTGGGCGGGCACCAGCGCTGGCTGGACAACCCGCGCGGCCGCGACTCGGCCGGACCGGGGGCCGTGACACGTCCCGGGATCGGGGCGATCCACCCCGGCACCGGCAGGGCCCTGAGCTGGAATCCCACGCGGGAGCGGGGAATCGGCGTCAAGGCATTCCTGGCACATCGGGGCGGATTACTCGTTGGTAGTGACACGACACGGCTTGGTCGCGAGTACCATGCCCGAGTCGGTATGTTCCCGTTGCCGATCACTCCCGATTCTTAGTGATTCGCTCGCTCACCGCGTCCCTCTGTTTCGAGAGCAGGACGTAACTGGCCACGCCGCTGACCAGGAATGCGGCGATCAGCAGGATCAGGGGCTCGCGCAGGCCGAGGAGATAGAGCACGCCCACGCTCACGGCCAGCAGGCCGAGCCGGGACGCTGTGTAAACGAAGACGGGGTGCACAGCGTCGAGGCTACGTCACTCTGCTCGCTCAAGCACGCTCGGTGAACGCCGGGCGGGCACTCTTCGCATCGGGTGTGACCGCTGCTACTCTTCACAAGAGATCAGTTTCGTAAAGAAACACCCACGAGAGTCCCAAAGAGGCTCTATCATCTAACAATCGGGCAGGCAGTCGATAACAACCCGTGATCTTTGTTGAAAACCACGGATAAATCAGGCTTCGCTCGGCACACTGGTTACCTGTCCGCCCGCTGGCAGGAAGCGGGATGCGAGGGGGAGAGATTGTGGAGAGTAGCAGCGAGCGTCTGCTGACGCCCGGAGAGGTTGCCGCCCTCTTCCGGGTTGACCCAAAAACGGTTACGCGCTGGGCCGCGGCAGGCCGCATCAGCAGCATCCGTACCCCCGGAGGGCACCGGCGTTTCCGCGAGTCGGAAGTGCACGCCCTTCTGCGCGGAGAGGACGTCTTGACGGCCGAACGGCCGGCGGGCGAGTCCCCGCGCGTCTGACGACTTATGACGTCACACCATCGGTGATCCTGCGCGCCTTACCCGGAAAGCCGCAGGGTCACCGTGGAGTCGTGTGGAGTGCCACACGACACGGACGGTGACCTCCCCCGTCACCGGATCCCACCCGGTCCGTTCCGGCCGGCCCGCCGCCCGCTCCGGCTCCCGCAGCCCGGGGCCCTTCGAGCCGCCCATCCGCTCGCCGCCTAGGTGTCCTGCTCGGCCTTGAAAGCCAGGAACTCCTTCTCCAACTCGTCGTTCTCCGCGAGCCAGCGCCTCCGCCGCTCGGCCCACTCTTCCTCGGTGATCGACTCGGCCAGCCAGCGGTCGTAGCCGGGATCGCCCGGAGAGATCTCCACGTAGGCGTTGCCGATCAGACGCCCGTCACCGCTGGACAGGGTCTGCGGCACCCGCAGAGTCCCGTCAGCGAGCCGGATGACGTACATCCCAGATCACCTAGATTCCGTAGCGCCGGTTGAAGAACAACATGACGTTGAGCGCCATCCGCGTGTCGCCGCCCAGCATGTCGACCAGCGCGGGGCGCTGCCGGGAGGCGATGGCGGCGAAGGCGTCGGCGAAGAACTCCTTGCGCCCCAGGTCTCCCGGCTGCAGGTGGAACCCGGAGGCCAGCCTGGGGACGCACTGCTCGTAGAGCGCCGCGAACTCCGGTGAGTCGGAGACCCAGCCTCCGTGCGGCGCGTCGACGTCGTCGATCGCGTGACCGACCTCGTGCATCATCACGTCGGGTGTGGGCGAGGGGCGGTCGCCCACCACGATCTTGCGATCACCGTACGCACCCGCGCAGATGTCCCACGTCGCCCGGCCGGACGGCAGCGGAGCGCCGCGCAGGTAGCCCATGTCGTCGAGGTCGGGCACCCCGCCGGCGCCGACGTAGATGCCGTCGAGGCCCTCGGCGAGCTTCGCCTTGAGCCTGTCGGGAAGCCTGGCGAGGCTCTCCACGGCCCGTACGGCCTCCGGGGGAGGCGTCTCCCGCCGGGAGTCCCACTGGCGGTGCAGGATGCGCTCCAGGGGCCCGCAGTGCCGCAGACCGTCGCCCAGGTCGGGGGTGTCGGGCGAGTTCGGCTGGGCCCGGGGCCGCTCGTCGTCGAGCTCGAAGTCCTGCCAGGTGTACTGCGGGCGGTCGACCACGGGCGCGGTGACCGCGCCGGAGCGGTGCTCGGGACGCTCGAACCCGCGCGGGATGTCACCCTCGGGGCGGACATCGCGCTCGCGGGAGGCGTCACTCTCACGAGAGGCGTCACGGGGAGCTTCCCTGAGGGTACTCTCCGCACGCGAGGCCGGACCGCGCTGCCACCACCGCCGTCGATGACGGCCTTTCTCGCCCGAATGTGCCATCGCACCCCCTGGGGAAGCGGCAACGGTCTCTACCGTACGACGTCGATCTTCGCCAGTCACCCGGAACGGAAGGCTGACCGCAGCGGGTCTCACAATGGCTTACAGTTCGGGCATGCCCTTGCTTGTCGGCCTGGCGCTACTCGCCTTCTGGCTCTACTGCTTGTTCGACGTCATCACCACGCCGGACGAGGAGTCCAGGAACCTGCCCAAGCTCCTCTGGGTGCTGATCGTGGTGCTGCTGGTGCCCGTCGGAGGAGTGTTCTGGCTGCTGCTCGGCCGCCCGAACGGTCCCCGGAGCCCTCGTCCCCAGTTCTTCCAGGACAGGCCCCCGCGGCCCGAGGCGCCCAAGGGCCCCGACGACGACCCGGAGTTCCTCAAGGATCTGGAGCGACGCCTGCGCGACGAAGACTGACGGAGGATCGTCGGGAGACGGCCGGCGCGGCCGGGGCCAGCGCCCCGGCCCGGCGTGCCCGCCCCGCTCCCGGCGCCCGGCCTGCCTTCCCACACGGACGCTCCGCATACCCGGACCGTTCCCGGCGCCGGGCCTGCCCGCGTGGGCGCTCCACGTGCCCGCCCCGCTTCCTGTGCCCGGCCGGTCCGCCCGGATCCGCGCTCCGCGCGCCCGGACCGGCGTCCCCGGACGACGACCCCGGGGCGTGGCTACGGCCCCGGGGCGTCCGGTCAGGGCGCCGGGCCGAGAGTCAGCCCGGGACCTCGGCGTAGGAGTGCAGGCCGCCCAGGAAGATGTTCACCCCGACGAGGTTGAACAGCAGGCACGCGAAGGCGACGAGCTGCACGATCATGGCGGCCCTGCCCTTCCAGCCCGCGGTGGCCCGGGCATGCAGGTAGGCGGCGTAGGCGATCCAGGTGATGAACGCCCAGATCTCCTTGGGGTCCCAGCCCCAGTAGCGGCCCCACGCCTTGTCCGCCCAGAGCGCGCCGGCGATGACGGCGAAGGTCCAGATCGGGAAACCGATCACGATGGCCCGGTGCGCGACCCGCTCCAGGTCCTGCCGGGACGGGAGACGGACCGCGGTGTCCTTCCTGACCAGGTAGAGGACACCGGAGACGCCGGCCACGATGAACAGCCCGCTGGCGATGATCGCCGCCGACACGTGGATCGCGACCCAGTACGAGTTCAGCGCGGGCACCACCGGACCGGCCTGCACGTGCAGGTACCGCACGGCGAAGCCGAGGCCCAGGGCCGCGGTGACCATCACGAACGCGCCGAGGAAGCGGATCCGGTAGCGGAGCTGCATGAACAGGAACGCGCTCACCGCCGCCAGGCACATCGCGACCACGAACTCGTACATGTTGCCCCAGGGCCACCGGTCCACCGCCAGGCCCCGGGTCAGGATGGACCCGAGGTTGGCGGCCCAGCCGAGCCAGCTCAGCACGACCCCGGCCGGACCGGCCCACAACGCCCACGCGGAGGGCGCCGTCCGCCGGGCATCGCCCTCCGAGGCGTCCGTCCCGGAGGCGGACTCCGGAGCGGCTCCGCCGCCGACCGCGGCGAGCGCGGGCACGGCCTCGGCGCGGGCCCGCGCCCTGGGCCGGCCGAAGGCCAGGTCGAGCGCGTAGCCGATCATTGCGAAGACGTAGAGCAGGACCGTCGCCAAGATGAGCTGGTCGCTCAGTGTGGCGAGGCCTGGGTCGACCTCAGCGGGCATCCTTCACTCCTGGGTTCAAAGCAGCGACGATCTCGGCGAACTCCTCGCTGAGATCACCGCCTTCGGTACGCGTGAGACCGCCCACCTCGATCTGCCGGCGAACGCCCTCGGGACGGCCGTCCTCCGCCGGGGCCCCGTCCGGTCCCTCCGGCGACGCGGCCGCGTCACGGATCCGCACCCAGACCCGGCGGCGGTGGACGGTCAGGCTCAGCACGAGCCCCACGACGGCCACCACCGAGGCCACGAGCGCGGGCATCCTGCCCGGATCGTAGGCGATCTGCAGGGCGACCCATTCCTTGACCCCGGTGAACTCGATCGAGCCCGCGCCACCCGGCAGGTCGAGCTTCTTGCCCACCGCCAGTGGGTCGGCCTTCATGAGCAGCGGCTTCATCTTCTTCAGGCGCTCGGGCTCGATCTCGTAGACCGACTGCGGGCGCCCGTCGTTCAGGCCCAGGTCACCGGCGAAGGCCCCGTAGACCTGGGCGGTCGGGTTGGCGGCGCCGGGGAAGACCGAGACCCACTCGTCGCCCGCGGGAACGGTCGTCGGCAGGAAACCCACCAGCAGGCCGAGTTGCTCCGGCTTGGCGTCCGGGACCTTGATCACGCACTCGGAGGTGAAGGTGGACGGCTGGACGACCAGGCAGGGCACCGGCCCGTCGAAGGCCACCTGGCCGCTCCCGTCGGTGATCTTGAAGGTGGGCGCGTAGCCGTGGTCGATCAGGTAGGTCAGCGTGCCGTTGACGTCCAGCGGCTCGTTGACCTTGAGCACGTAGTCGCGCTCGCGCGCCCCGGGCGCGTCGGTGACCTTCAGCGCGGCCTCGAAGTCCAGCGGCTGCCCGGCCTTCTCACCCTGGGCGATGTAGGTGGCCCGGAAGTCCCCGACGGTGAAGGAGAACGGCTCCAGCGACTCGGCGCTGACCTGCTGACCGGGCATGTAACGGTCGTAGGCCGCGACCGTGTTGGAGAACCCGTCGCCCTCGACCACCAGCACGTTGCCACGGTAGCCGTACAGCGCGCCCACCCCGACCGCGACCAGCAGCCCGAGCAGCGCGACGTGGAAGAGCAGGTTGCCGGTCTCGCGCAGGTAGCCCTTCTCCGCGGCGACCCAGCCGGGGCCCGTGGTCACCCGGAACCGCCGGGAGCGCAGCCGGGCGGCGGCGGCCTCGACGGTCAGGTCCGCCTCGAAGGAGGCGTGCTGCGGCAGCCGGGACAGGTTGCGGGGCGCCGCGGGCGGTTTCCTGCGCAGCTCGCGCAGGTGGGCCGTGGTGCGCGGCAGCACGCAGCCGATCAGCGACAGGAACAGCAGCAGGTAGATCGCGGCGAACCAGGGCGCCTTGAACACGTCGAACAGCCAGAACCTGTCGAGCCACTCGGCGAGCTGCGGGCTGTCGGTGAAGTACTGGGCCACCTTGGCGTCGGACACGCCGCGCTGCGGCCAGATCGAGCCGGGGATCGACGCGAGGGCGAACAGGAACAGCAGGATCAGCGCGGTCCGCATCGAAGTGAGCGTCCGCCAGAACCAGCGCGCCCAGCCGGCCAGCCCGAACCCTGCGGGGCCTCCCTCCCCCGCGGGCCCCGCCCCGGCGGCCGAGGCCGCCCGGGTGCCCTGGGGAACGGATGTGCCCCGTTCGGCGCTCTCGCCGCGGTCGGGGCCCTGCTCCCGGTCGAGGGCCTGATCGGCGCCCCGGCCGCGATCCGCGGAGTCCGCCGGGCCGGCCGGACCGGCCACGTCGGTCACCGGGCCGCGCCCCGAGCGGCCGGTCGTCGTGTCGGGGTCGGCTTCGCTCACCGCTCGCTCCCTCCCACCCGGTTCGACGTGTCCCATCAGATCACCGGCTCGAATCCGCCGATCCATCCCTGCATCCCCGCGATGAGCTGCGCCCAGAGCCCCGTGACGAGCAGGACGCCGACGGCGACCAGCATGACGCCACCGGCCCGGGTGATCAGCTGAGAGTGCCGGCGCACCGCCTTGAACGTCCGCAGGGCCTTGCTGTACGCCATCCCGGCCACCACGAACGGCAGTCCGAGGCCCAGCGCGTACGCGAACGCGAGCAGCGCCCCGCGCCCCGCGCTGCCCTCGTTGAGGCCCAGGGTGAGCACGACCCCGAGCGTGGGACCGATGCAAGGGGTCCAGCCGAGACCGAACACCAGGCCGAGCAGCGGCGCCCCCGCCAGGCCCGCGGCGGGGGCCCGGTGGATGCGGAAGTCGCGCTGCAGTCCCGGGACGGCGCCCATGAAGGCCAGGCCCAGCACGATCGTGAGGGCGCCCAGGACACGCGTGATGATCTCGGCGTTGCCGAACAGCACCGCGCCGAGGCCGCCGAACAGCGCCCCTCCGGCCACGAACACGGCGGCGAACCCCATCACGAACAGCACGATGCCCAGGACCATGCGCCCCCGCCGGGGGTCGGCGCTCATGCCGGTCACGTACGACAGGTAACCGGGCACCAGGGGCAGCACGCAGGGCGAGAGGAACGACACCAGACCCGCCGCGACCGCGATCGGCAGCGCCAGCACGAGCGACCCGCTCGCGACCGTACCCACCAGGTCAGCGCTCATCGCGGGCCCACCGCCGTCCGGAGTCGTGGCGCCCCGTCATTTCTCGCCGCCGACCTTGGTGACGGCGTCGAGGAGGTCGGCGTACTTGACCGCCCCGAGGGCCCGCGCGGCGATCCTTCCCTGCCGGTCGATGATCAGAGTCGAGGGGATGGCCGCCGGGGGGACCGTGCCCTGGAAGGAGAGCGCCACCCTGCCCGGCTGGTCGAAGATGCTGGGGTAACCCGGGGCGTGGCTGCGCTCGAACGCGAGCGCGTCGGCCTTGCGGTCCTTGAAGTCGACGCCGAGGAACTCCACCCCGTCGGCCTTGGTCTTGGCCGCGATGTCCTTGAGCACCGGGGCCTCGGCCCGGCAGGGCGCGCACCAGGACGCCCAGAAGTTCAGCACCACGACCTTGCCCTTGTGCGCGGCGAGCGACGCGGAACCACCGTCGAGGGTCTCGCCCTCCACCGCCGGGGCGGGCCTGCGGTCGGCGGCCTGGAACACGGTGATCTTTCCGTCGCCCGCGACGAAGCGAGTGTCACCGGTCTGCGGCTGCGACCCCTGGGTTCCCGCGCACCCGGTCACGGCGGCAAGCAGCACGAAGGCCGTGGTGAGGAACTTTGCGCGCATGGGTGGCAGGATCTCCCTGTACTACAACCGGTAGAGCAGTCACTCTACCGGCGGAGTCAGGCGCCCGGCACAGTGGGGCGTTTGACGAGCGCGGCCGCGGGCTCGCTGTATCCGACGCTGATCAACCGGTTGCCCTCGAAAGAGAGACTGGTGAGGCTGGCGAGACCGCACTGCCTGCGGCGGGGGTCGTGCGGCAGGCGCCTGCCCTCGGCCGCGAGGCGGATGGTCCAGATCGGGAGCTGGTGGCTGACCAGGATCGCCTCGTGCCCGCGCGCCGCGTCGCGGGCGGCCTCGACGGCCGCCCGCATCCGCCGGACCAGGTGGACGTACGGCTCCCCCCACGAGGGGCGGAGCGGGTTCCACAGGTGGCGGTACAGGCGCGGGTTGCGGAAGACCCCGTCGCCGCCGCCGATCGGCAGCCCCTCGAAGATGTTCTGGGCCTCGATGAGCCGCTCGTCGAGCGTTACCTCCAGGTGGAAGGTCTTCGCGAGCGGGACTGCGGTCTCCTGGGCGCGCTCGAGCGGCGAGGAGAACAGCGCGGTCACATCGCGCCCGGCGACGGACTTGGCCACCGTCTCGGCCATCAGCCGGCCGTTCTCGGACAGGTGATAGCCGGGCAGCCTGCCGTACAGGACGTTGGCGGGGTTGTGCACCTCACCGTGGCGCAGGAGGTGGACGACGGTGGTCTCAGCCATGGTGCAGCTAGCCTACCGACAGGTACGGAAAGCGATGTGCGGGTGGGCCTCTCCGCCCACACCGGCACCGCAACCGACGGGCCGCGCCCGCCGTCGCGAGCGTTCCACCCCGCTCAGCGGGCCGTCACATCCGGTCACCCCGCTCAGCGGACCGTCATGTCCGCGTCACCCCGCTCAGCGGACCGTCATGTCCGGCACGGGGCACTGCAGGTCGGCGGCGACCACCTTGAGCGCGTCGACCGCCGCGCGGATGGCCGGGCGGCGGGCCGCGTCGCTGCGCCAGAGGGCGTAGAGCCTGCGGGTGGGGCGCGACCTGATCGGGACGACCCGCACGCCCTCGGGGACGAAGTCGCGGCCCAGGCGGGGGATGATGGCGCACCCCTGGCCGGCCGCGACGAGGGCCATCTGGGTCGGGTACTCGTCCGCCATGCAGGTGATCTCCGGCTCCAACTCGGCCGAGCGCAGCGTGTAGACCAGCCAGTCGTGGCAGACGGTGCCGGGTGAGGAGCTGATCCACCGATCCCCGCACAGCTCGGCCAGCTCGATCTCTGACCGGCCGGCCAGCGGGTGGGACGCGGGCAGGACCACGTCGGCGATGTCGTCGAGGAGCGCCGCCCGGGAGAGCCCCTCGGGAATCGGCAGGGGGCGGTTCATCCAGTCCTGGGCCACCGCGAGGTCGAGCTCACCGCGGGTCACCTCCCGGATCTGCCGCTCCGGCTCCCGCTCCATGAGTTGCAGGCGCAGATCGGGATGGCGCTTCCGCAGGAGGGTCAGCGCGGCGGGGAGCAGCCCCCGGGCCGCGGTCGGGAAGGCCCCGATGCTCAGCCGCCCCACGACCTCACCGCGCAGCGCCTCGAAGTCGGCCTCCGCGGTCTCGACCAACGCGAGAATGCGCCCGGCGTGGTCGGCGAGGAGCCCGGCCGCGTCGGTCAGCCGCACGCCGCGGCCGTTGCGCTCCAGCAGCGTCGCGCCGGTCTCGCGCTCCAGCTTGGCGAGCTGCTGGGAGACCGCCGACGGGGTCACCATGAGCGCGTCGGCCGCCGCGCCCACCGACCCGTAGACGGAGACCGCGTGCAGGGCCTTCAGCCGGTTCAGGTCCAACATGTAAGCAAGTCTAAACAACCAACTGAAGAAAATCTCACTTGTGCTGAAATATTATCGAAAAAGAGGATGGCAGCATGCGTCCCCGCCACCTCCTCCTCGCCATCGGCCTGGCCGCCGTATGGGGCTTCAACTTCGTCGTCATGGAGGTCGGGCTCCGGCACTTCCCGCCGCTGTTCTACGTCGCGCTCCGCTTCCTGGTGGCGGCCTTCCCCGCGCTGCTGTTCGTCGGCGGCCCCGGCGTCCCCTGGCGCAGAGTGCTCGCCGCCGGGGCCACGCTGGGCGCCGGGCAGTACGCCCTGCTGCTGCTGGGCATGCGGGCGGGCATGCCCGCCGGGCTGACCTCGCTCGTCGTCCAGGTACAGGCGGTCTTCACACTCGTCCTGGCCGTCGTCCTGCTCCGGGAGCGGGTCACCGCGCGCCGGGTCACCGGCATGGCGGTCGCGTTCGCCGGGCTCACGCTGATCGCCGCCGACCTGGGCACGGGCGGGCCCATCGGGGCGTTCCTGCTGATCGTCGCCGCGGCGTTCTTCTGGGGCGCGGGCAACATCGCGGTCAGGAAGGCCGCGCCGCCCGACCCGTTCCGCTTCATGGTCTGGCTCAGCGCGGTCTCGGCCCTGCCCATGCTGACCCTGTCGCTGCTGGTGGAGGGGGTTCCCCGGCTGGAGTTCTCGGTGGAGGGCAGCCTGTCGGTGCTCTACGTGGCACTGATCTCCACGCTCGGCGGCTTCGGCGTCTGGGGCTTCCTGCTCCAGCGCTACGACGCCTCGCTGGTCGCCCCCTACTCGCTCCTCGTGCCGGTGTTCGGCATGTCCTCGGCCGCCCTGTTCACCGGCGAGCCGATCTCCCCGCTCAAGCTCGTCGCCGCCGTCCTGATCCTCTCCGGCGTCCTCTACGCCGGCACCCGCCCCCGCCGCGTTCTCCGTCCCTCTCCCACGTTCTCCCCAGTCCGGGGCGAATCAGGCGACAATGGAATGAGGGCAACGAAGGCGATGTGAATGAGCACGCCGGGTGACGGGGACGATGTTACGGTGACCGACGTGAGCGCCGCACTCGGCTACTGACCGTCACCGCCTCCCCGGGGATGGACCGCCGACGACCTCGATCACCTGCCGGCCGAGGGCCCCAACGGCGAACCCGACTTCTTCGAGCACGTCGAGCTGATCGATGGAGCCCTCGTCTTCACGTCCCCCCAGAAGCGCTTCCACGAGCGCGTGTTGTTCGGCCTCCGGGTCGTCCTGAACGCCCAGGTCCCCGAGGATCTGGCAGCCGTCACCCGGATGGACGTCAAGCTCGGCCACCGGATGCGTCCCTGTCCCGACGTGCTCGTCGTCGACGCGGCGGCGGCCGAGGACGACGAGCGAACCTTCTACACCCCCGCCGAAGCGCGGCTCGCCGTCGAGGTGGTCTCCCCCGAGTCCGAAGACCACGACGGCAAGACCAAGCCGTCCCGCTACGCCGAGGCGGGCATCGCCCACTTCTGGCGGGTGGAGAACATGGACGGCTCCCCGGTCGTCCACGTCTGCGAGCTCGACCCCGCCACCCGCGTGTACGCCCTCACCGGCATCCACCACGGACGGCTGACCGTCCCCGTCCCCTTCCCGATCGACATCGACCTCACCGCCCTGCCCCGGTAGGCGACCGGGGACAGGGGCGGTCAGCCCGGGCTGTCGGACCCGCCGCGCCTGACGCCTCCGCAGGAGGCCCGCCGGGCGCGGTAACGATCGGTCCGGGCCGGGTGGCGGTCAGGACGCCTGGGCGGCGGCCTTGGCGGCGACGGGGAGGGCCTCGGCGATGCGCGACAGGGCCTCGTCGTCGTGGGCGGCCGACAGGAACCACGCCTCGTAGGCCGAGGGCGGCAGGTAGACGCCCTGGTCGAGCATGGCGTGGAAGAACGCCCGGTAGGCGGCGGTGTTCTGCTTCTGGGCGGTGGCGAAGTCGGTGACCCGCTCGTCGGTGAAGAAGATGGAGAACAGGCTCCCGGCGCGTTGCAGGCGGTGCGGCACCCCGGCCGCGGCCAGCGCGTCGGCGGCGGCACGGCCGATGACCAGCGCGGCGGCGTCGATCCGGTCGTAGACGCCCTCGTCGCAGGCGCGCAGCGTGGCCAGGCCCGCGGCGCAGGCCAGCGGGTTCCCCGACAGGGTGCCCGCCTGGTAGACCGGCCCCTCGGGGGCGAGGTGGGCCATGATGTCGGCGCGACCGCCGAACGCGGCGGCGGGCAGGCCGCCGCCCATGACCTTGCCGAAGGTCATCAGGTCGGCCTCGACCGGGTCCAGCCCGTACCACCCGGCCTCCGAGACCCGGAAACCGGTCAGCACCTCGTCGATGATCAGCAGGGCGCCGTGCGCGGTGCAGAGCTCCCGAAGCTTGGCGTTGAACCCGTCCTGCGGCGGGACGACGCCCATGTTGGCCGGGCACGCCTCGGTGATCACGCACGCGATGTCGGGTCCGAACGCCCGGAACGCCTCGGTGACCGCCTCGATCGAGTTGTACGGCAGGACCACCGTGTCGGCGGCCGAGGCGCCGGTCACGCCGGGGGTGTCGGGCAGCCCGAAGGTCACCACGCCGGAGCCGGCCGAGGCGAGCAGGGCGTCCACGTGGCCGTGGTAGCAGCCGGCGAACTTGATGATCTTCGACCGGCCGGTGAAGCCGCGGGCCAGGCGCACCGCGGACATGGTGGCCTCGGTACCGGAGCTGACCAGGCGGACCTTCTCCACCGGGTCGACCCGGGCGACGATCTCCTCGGCGAGCTCGACCTCACCGGGCGTCGCCGTGCCGAAGGAGGTGCCGTCGCGCAGCGCCTCCTGCAGCGCCTCGATCACGGCGGGGTGCCGGTGCCCCAGGATCATCGGCCCCCAGGAGCAGACCAGGTCGACGTAGCGGTTGCCGTCGACGTCGGTGATGTACGGCCCCTGGCCGGAGGCCATGAAGCGCGGAGTGCCGCCTACGGCGCCGAAGGCGCGGACGGGGGAGTTGACGCCTCCCGGGACGATCTCGCGGGCGCGGGCGAACAGGCCCTCGGAGTTCTCAGTACGGCTCACGCTCCCAAGGGTAGTCACGGGGACGTGCGGGTCGCCCCGCAGGCGAGACGGCCGCATGTCGAGGTCCCGCGCCCTCATGTCAACGGAGGGAGCTCGCATGGTCCGGACCGGCGCCTATCCGCCGGGGACGCGCGCCGTATGAGAGAGACTCGCATGCCGATGACCAACCGATGACCGGACGGTGAAGGTCCACCCGGCGTCCGCCCGCCGTTCGCGGCCCGGCCATCCGGCCTCCGCCCGCCGTTCGCGGACCACCCGTTCCGCGCCGGCTCCCCGTCCGGCGGGCATCCGTTCCCCCTTCGGGCCCCGGCCTCCGGCCCGCCCGGCCCCGGCGTACCCCGTCCGGCGCCCGCGGTCCGCGGTCACTCGCAGGCGTCGGCGAGCCGGTCCAGGACGCGGAGCGGGTCGGGCAGCGGGCGGCCGTCCGGGGGACGGAGCCAGGTGGCGGAGGCGCCGCCGGGCAGGGTCGAGGGCGGGGCGAGGACGTAACTGTCGCGGCAGTGCCAGCGCAGCCCGGGCATCTCCTCGATCGTGGACGGGCCGAAGTCGAGGGCGCAGGACCACCACTCGTCCTCGTCCTCGGCGGTGTTGCGGGTGGCCACATAGAACAGGACCCGGTCGCCGATGTCACTCCGGCGGAGTCCATGGTGGCGAGGGCGGCGCGCCCCGCGGCGGCGGGTACGTCGAAGACGTCGAAGACCCGGCCGGTGGGCAGGATCACGTTCGCCTCGGGCTCGTACTGCCACCAGTGGGTGAGCAGGGCGGGGTCGGTGGTCGCCTGTATCTGCCAGGCCCGCGAGAGCGGGTGCGCGCCCGCGTCGGGACAGCCGACGCGGTCGCAGGAGCAGGCGCGGGAACCGCCCCGCAGCGGCCGCGCGCCGGGGCAACTCGCCCAGCCCAGGGCGGCGTACTCGAGCACGGCGTTGATCGTCTGTTTCGGATGGGCACGTCGCTTGCCTCGACGAACCAGCGGTACCCCCACCATCGTGTCCTCCGTCGTCCGCGCATCCCGGGTGCCAGCCGGATACGAAGACATCTCCACACTTTGGTCAGCGGGAATGTCGAAACACCCAGGGCCTCGTCACCTGGGTCACATCCGCACCGGTCTTCGCACTCTAACGCACGACGTTCCCCGCGAGGCGGCAAACCCCCAGTTCTCGGTACGCGCCGCGGATTTCACCTGAGCCGGGCCGCCACCTCGGTCGCCCAGTAGGTCAGGATCATGTCGGCACCGGCCCGGCGGATCGCGATGAGTGACTCCATGATCACCCGGTCCCGGTCGAGCCAGCCGTTCGCCGCGGCCGCCTCGACCATGGCGTACTCACCGCTGACCTGGTACGCCGCCACCGGCACGTCGACGGCGTCCCGCACCTGGCGCAGGATGTCGAGGTAGGCCAGGGCCGGCTTGACCATGACGGCGTCGGCGCCCTCGGCCAGGTCCAGCCGCACCTCGCGCAGCGCCTCCCCGACCGGGCCCGCCGGGTCCTGCTGGTAGGCGTTGCGGTCGCCGAACTGGGGCGCGCACTCGGCCGCCTCACGGAACGGGCCGTAGAAGCCCGAGGCGTACTTGGCCGAGTAGGCCAGGATCGGGATCTGCTCGAAGCCGTCGGCGTCCAGCGCGGCGCGGATGGCCGCGACCTGGCCGTCCATCATGCCGCTGGGCGCGATGACCTGCGACCCGGCGCGGGCTTGGGCCACCGCGGCGGCGGCGTAGCGCTCCAGGGTGGCGTCGTTGTCGACCTCGCCGTCCGGGGTCAGGATGCCGCAGTGCCCGTGGTCGGTGAACTCGTCCAGGCAGGTGTCGGTCATCACCACCATCGTGTCGCCCACGTCGGAGACCAGGTCGGCGACGGCTCGCTGGACGATGCCGTCCGGGTCGTCGGCCGCCGACCCGCGGGCGTCCTTCACCGCGGGGACACCGAACAGGATCAGCCCGCCGACCCCGACCTCGGCCGCGTCGTGGGCGGCCTTGCGCAGCGAGTCACGGGTGTGCTGGAAGACCCCGGGCATCGAGCCGATCGGGTGCGGCTCGTCGATGCCCTCCTTCACGAACATGGGCAGCACCAGCTCGGCCGGGTGCAGCCGGGTGCCGGCGACCATCCGTCGCATGGATGCCGTACGGCGGAGCCTGCGCGGGCGCGCGACAGGGAACTGGGCCGTCATGATGTCTCCCCCTTCCCCCGGCCGGTAGGGGACGTGCGGGCCGGAGGAGCTCGGTGTCTGTTCTGGCGCACCGCTCGGCACGGCGCGTCTCGGCGCGGCGCGCCGCCTCACCGGACCCGCCGCTCGTCGCGGCGCGCCCCGGCACACGGCACGCCCTGGCACGCGGCGCACCGTGGGGTGCGACGTGCCACCCGCGGTGTGCCGCTTCGCGCACGGCCCGCCGCTCGCCGCGGCGTGCCGCATGTCACGGCGCGCCGGTCGATTCCGGCTCGCCGGTCGATTCCGGCGCGCGGTCCGCCCGCCGTACGCGGGCGGCCACCGCATCAAGGTTACTTGGCGCGGCGCCGGGCTCCCCGCCGGGTCTGTGAGGGCCTGCGGGGAGCCTCTCCGGCCGCGAGGGCCGCCTGGCGCTGCTTGGCACCGTACTCCGCCAGCGCCGCCGCGAGGGCGGAAGCCGACGGCTTGTCGGCCATCACGTCGACGCGGAGCCCGAATTCCTCGGCCGTCTTGGCGGTCTGCGGGCCGATGACGGCGATGACCGTGACGTTGTGCGGCTTGCCCGCGATGCCGACCAGGTTGCGGACGGTGCTCGACGAGGTGAACAGCACCGCGTCGAAACCGCCGCCCTTGATGGCCTCGCGGGTGGGGGCCGGCGGCGGCGCGGCGCGGACCGTGCGGTAGGCGGTCACGTCGTCGCACTCCCAGCCGAGCTCGATCAGCCCGGCGACCAGGGTCTCGGTCGCGATGTCGGCACGCGGCAGCAGCACCCGGTTGATCGGGTCGAGCATCGAGTCGTACGGGGGCCACTCGGCCAGCAGGCCCTCCGACGACTGCTCGCCCGACGGCATCAGATCGGGCTTGACCCCGAACTGGATCAGCGCCCGCGCGGTGGCCTCGCCCACCGCGGCGACCTTGAGCCCGGCGAAGGCCCGGGCGTCCAGGCCGTACTCCTCGAATTTCTCGCGCACGGCCTTGACCGCGTTCGCGCTGGTGAACGCCACCCACTCGTAGCGCCCGGTGACCAGGCCCTTGATGGCCCGGTCCATCTGCTGCGGGGTGCGGGGCGGCTCGACGGAGATCGTGGGGACCTCCTCGGGCACCGCTCCGTAGGAGCGCAACTGCTCGACCAGGGCCGCCGACTGCTCCTTCGTCCGGGGCACGAGCACCCGCCAGCCGAACAACGGCTTGGTCTCGAACCACGACAGCCTGTCGCGCATGCCGACGGCCTCGCCGACCACGATCAGGGCGGGCTCGGTCATCCCGGCGTGCTTGAGGTCCGGCGCGATGCGGCCCAGCGTGGTCACCACGGTGTGCTGTTCGGTGGTGGTGCCCGCGCTGCTGATCGCGACCGGCGTGGAGTCGGGGCGGCCCGCCGCGATCAGGGCCTTGCCGATCGCCACGGCCTCGGCGACGCCGTTGTAGATGACCAGGGTGCCCGCCCCGGCCGCGTGCGTGGACCAGTCGTCGACCAGGGTGGCGTCCACGACGCGGAACTCCGGCACCGACACCGCGGCGGGGATCCCGGCGTAGGTGAGCACCGCCGTCGCCGGGGGCACCCCGGGGACGATCTCGAAGTCCACCTCGGCCTTGGCGCAGGCTGCGACCTCCTCGGTGATCGAGGAGAAGAACATGGGGTCGCCCGCGCACAGGCGCACGACGCAGCCGCCGTCCTTGGCCGTCCTGACGGCGCGTACGGCGACGGCGCCCTCCTCGGCGGCGTCGACGACCTGGACGTCCTGGCGGCAGTGACGCAGCAGCGGATCGTACGCCTCCCGGTCGAGGACGACGAGGTCGGCCTTGGAGAGCAGGTCGGCGCCGCGGAGCGTCAGCAGACCCTCGTCGCCGGGGCCCGCACCGACGAAGGCGACGAACCCTGACGGGCGCTCAAAGGTGGTACTTCCGGAGCTCAATGTGCTTGCTCCCCCATCAACGTGCCGGCTCCCTCGGCGATCATCTCGGCCGCGAGGTCGCGGCCGAGATCCGTGGGCGCCGAGGAGGCGCCGGCGGTGGACTTGCGCACCGCCCGCCTGCCGTCGACGGCGACGACAGCGGCGGTCAGGATCAGGTCGTGCCCGCGATCGGCCGAGTACGCGCCGACCGGAGCCGCACACCCCGCCTCCAGGGCGTTGAGCACCGCGCGCTCGGCGGTGACCGCGGCGCGGGTGCGGGGGTCGTCGAGAACGCCCAGCAGCTCGACCAGGTCGGCCCGGTCGGCGCGGCACTCCACTGCCAGCGCGCCCTGGCCGGGAGCGGGGAGCATCTCCTCGATCTCGAAGATCTGCGCTATCTCGGCCTCGCGGCCCAGCCGGCCGAGCCCGGCGGCGGCCAGCACGACCCCCTGGAGCTCACCGGAGGCCACCTTGCCGATGCGGGTGTCGGCGTTGCCGCGGATCGGGACGTACTCCAGATCGGGGCGGAGCATCCGGAGCTGGGCGATCCGGCGGGGGGAGCCCGTGCCGATCTTCGCTCCGGACGGGAGGTCGGCCAGCTTCACGGGACCGACCAGGGCGTCCCTGGGGTCGTCACGCGGGGGGATGGCCGCGATGACCACGCGCGGGTCGGGCGTGGTGGGCAGATCCTTCAGCGAGTGGACCGCGAAGTCGATCTCACCTTCGATGAGCTTGTCGCGCAGCGCGCTGACGAAGACGCCGGTCCCGCCGAGCTGCGTGAGGTCGGCCCTGGTCACATCGCCGAAGGTGGTGACACCGACCATCTCGACGGCCCTGCCGGTCAGCTCGGTGAACCGTTCGGCCACCAGACCCGACTGGGTCGTCGCCATGACGCTGCGCCTGGTGCCCAGTCTGAGCGGAGGGGGAACACTGCTCACAGCCCTGCCTCCTTCCTGCCCGGCTCGCTCTTCTCGATGCGCCGCACCGCGTCGGGCACCTTCGGATCCAGATTGAACAGCTCGCGCAGTGCTTCCGCATAATGATCGCCTGCCGGCGACTCGGCCAGCTGTTTGACACGCACGGTCGGCTCATGGAGCAGCTTGTCGACCACGCGCCTGACGGTCTGGGTGACCTCGTCCCGTACGCGCCCGTCGAGCTCGGGGACCCGCGCGGTGAGCCGTCCGAGCTCCGCCTCGACCACCTGCGCCGCCTTGCTCCGCAGCGCGACCACGGTCGGCGTGACACGCGCCGCCCGCTCGGCCGACAGGTAGGCGGTGACCTCCTCGGCGACGATGCCGCGGACGGCGGCGACCGCCTCGGCGCGCCCGCCGTCGTCGGTGTCGGCGTCGACGGCGTCGTTCTGCATGGACTCCAGGTCGACCAGGGTCACACCGGGCAGGTTCCGCACGGCGAAGTCGACGTCATGGGGCAGCGCGAGGTCGAGCAGGAACATCTCGTGCGGCGTCACCATGTCGGCCGTGATGACCACGTCGGTGGCACCGGTGCAGGAGATGACCAGGTCGGCCCGGGCCAGCTCCGCGGCCAGCTCGCCGAACTCGGCGGCCCGGCCGCCGACGGTCTGCGCCAGTCGCACCGCGCGGTCGTGGGTGCGGTTGACCACGACGATGTCGGTGACGCCGGCGCGCTGCAGGGTCGCGGCCGACAGGGCGCTCATCGAGCCGGCGCCGACGACCAGGGCGCGCTTGCCCTGGATCGGGCCCAGGACGCGCTCCGCGAGGGTGAGCCCCACGCCGACGAGGGAGGCACCGGCCCGGTCGATGCCGGTCTCGGTGTGCGCGCGCTTGCCGACCCGGAGCGACTGCTGGACGAGATCGTTGAGCGTCGGGCCGAGGGTGCCCTCCTCCTGCGCGAGCTTGAGCGCCGAACGCACCTGGCCGAGGATCTGGCCCTCGCCCAGCACCATCGAGTCGAGGCCGGAGCCGACCGAGAACAGGTGCTCGACCGCGCGGTCCTCGTAGTGCACGTAGAGGTGGGCGGCGAGCTGCTCCATCGGGACGCCGGAGTGCGTGCTGAGCAGCCGGGAGAGCGAGGTCACCGCGGCGTGGAAACGGTCGACGTCGGCGTAGACCTCGACCCTGTTGCAGGTGGAGACGACCATGGCCTCGGCGACGTGGGCGTCGCGCTGCACGTCGTGGAGGAGCTTGACCAGCGCGTCACCGGAGACGGAGACGCGCTCCAGAAGCGCCACCGGAGCCGTCCGGTGGCTGAGGCCGACAACGAGGACGCTCATCGGCCCTCTCCCGTCTCACGGGGACGGGTGCGATCCTCACGGGAACGGGTGCGATCCGCCACGCTCGTCGTGCCCGTGCGGAGGACCGGGAAGACGCCTCGTCCGCCGGCGCGCGTGCCGCGCTTGCTCACAGGTCCCTCGGTCACAGGTCCACCGCCTCGGGCCACTCCTCGGCCATCGCGGGCCCCCCACTCATCCGATCCGTCTTGCGCTGCTCATGGAACGCCAGGATCTGCAATTCAATCGATAGGTCGACTTTACGGATATCGACGCCCTCTGGCACAGAGAGAACGACAGGGGCGAAGTTGAGGATGCTGGTGACCCCGGCGGCGACGACCCGGTCGGCCACCTGCTGGGCCGCCGCGGCCGGTGTCGCGAGCACCACGATCGACACCCCCCGCCGCCTGATCACGGCTTCCAGCTCGTCGATGTGCTCCACATTCAATCCCGCAATGTGGTCGCCCACCACGTCGGGGTCGGCGTCGAGAAGCGCCGCGACCCTGAACCCGCGGGAGACGAACCCGCCGTAGTTGGCGAGCGCACGCCCGAGGTTACCCACTCCCACGATGGCAACGGCCCAATCCTGGGTGAGGCCTAGCTCACGTGAGATCTGGTAGATGAGGTATTCGACGTCGTAGCCGACCCCGCGGGTGCCGTACGAGCCGAGGTGGGACAGGTCTTTGCGAAGCTTGGCGGAGTTGACGCCCGCGGCGACGGCCAGGTCTTCCGAGCTCACGGTCGCCAGGCCCCGCTCGGCCATGCCGTTCAGCGCTCGCAGATAGAGCGGCAGCCGGGCGACGGTCGCCTCGGGGATGCCGCGTTCGCGGGCTTGTGACAGACGGCGGATCACGTGCCGGAGCTCCAGGGGGACAGGCGGCCGGCGCGGCCCGGACGCGACGGATGACGAGGTGAGGCCACTGTCATTCAGGTTAGTCCTTTTGTGAACCGGTGCACAAAGTGAGTGTTCACAATCTTGGTCTCGTCCCCCGCCGGTCCGCCGCCCGACCCCACCGAAGATCTTCACGACCCCGGCGTACCTGCGGGTTCATCGGGACGCGGCCACGGGTTCCGGAACCACACCGGACACGACCCGCAGGTTCCGGAACCACACCGGACGCGGCCACGGGTTCCGGAACCGCACCGGACGCGGTCCGCCGCACCGGGCTCGCACGGAACGCGAGAGACCGCGGCCAGGCACGCGCGGAACTCCGGCACGGCTCGCCGCACCGGGCTCACGCGGAACGAGGGCCACGGCCGCGGCCCGCACCGGCGGACACGGCTTCGCGACTGGGCTACCGTGGCGGTCATGTCACCGCGAGACCACCGCATCACCCTGCTCGGCAAGCCCGGCTGCCACCTGTGCGACGACGCGCGGGCGGTGATCGAGCGCGTCGCGGCAGAGCTCGGCGTCCCCTGGGAGGAGCGCGACATCACCGCCTCCGAGGAGGACCGGGCCCGCTACTGGGACATGATCCCGGTCACCCTGATCGACGGCGTCCAGCACGACTTCTGGCGGGTCGACGAGAGCCGCCTGCGCGCCGCGCTCACAGTGTGAAGGCCGTCGGCAGCGGCACCACCTTCGCCGCGTTCACCGTGAGCTCGATGACGTTGGTGGCGAGCACCATCGGCTGACGCTCGGTGACGAAGCGCTCCATGTGGGGCTGGCGCTGGTGCTCGGTGTAGGCGACCTGGTCACGGTAGAGCTCGTAGACGATGCGCTGCAGCGGCGCCGACTTCACCGAGTGACAGGCGTAGACGAGCGTGTCGGGCTCCGAACGGCGGACGGTCTCGACCGTCTCCTCGGCCAGCCGGTCGAACGCCTCGCCGGTCCCGTCGAGCAGGGTGAAGACGGTCAGCAGGCCGAAGATGTTCGGCGAGGGGCGACCGGAGCCGCCGGGGCGGTCGCCGTTCCCACCCGGCCCCGCCGGATGCGTGGAGCCGGTCGCGGGACCGCCGCCGAACCCCTGCTCGTGGCCTCGCGAGTCGGCGCCCGGCCCGTACCCGTGGGAGCCCGTGGGACCCTCGCGCCGGGGAGGCGCGCCGAAGGCCTGGTCGGCGGGCATCGGCTTGAGGCTGGCCCCGGATCCGGAGAGAGGCCCGTCGGGCATGGCGAACTCCCCGGTGACGGGGCCGCCCCGCCTGCCCGGCTCCCCGGGACCCACCGGCCGGCCGAACTCGCCCGTACCGGGGCCCACCGGCCGGCCGAACTCGCCCGTACCGGGACCACGCCTGCGGGAGCCCGAAGCACCGTGCTTGCCGAACTCGTTGGCCGGGATGTCGTACTCGCCGGTCGCGGGGCCATCGGCGGACATGCCGAACCGGGTGGCCTCGGGCCCGCTCACCGGAATGCCGAACTGGCCGGTCTCGGGGGGCGAATCGAAGCCGCCGCGACCGCCCGGGGCACCGCCGGGACCGGGGGCACCGGCGCCGAAGACACTGCCAGAACCAGAGGCACCGGCGCCGGCGCCGAGGGCACCGCCGGGGCCGAGGGCACCGCCCGAACCGGAGGCGCCGGGACGGCCGGCGTCGTCGACGGACCCGAAGGCGTCGAAGAGGTTGCCGTCCGGACGCCGGTCAGCCGGCGGCATGCCGTACTCGCCGGCCATGAACATCCCGGTCGCGGGACCGTCGAACCCGTCGTCGGACGCGGCGGGCCGCTGCTGCCGCATGCGGGTCGCGTAGTCGGCCTCCTGCTCGCCCGCGCGGTACTCGGCGACCAGGTCGCCGAGGCCGGAACGGCGGGGTGACTCGGCGGGAACGGCCCGGGGCGAGGAGTTCTGCGGGGACATGCCCCGACCGGCGACCTGGACGTCGAGGGGCGGCATGTCCGGGGTCCGCGGGGGCATCGGACGGGGGGTCCAGTCGTCGTCCTCGTCCTCGTCCTCGTCCTCGTAAGGCGCCAGCGGGCGAAGCACGACGTACCAGACGGCGGCTGCGGTCATGAGGAGCAACAGCGCGGTGAACATGCCGTCCACCGCGAAACTCACCGCCCCGACGGCGGCCAGGCCGGTGGGGCCGAGCACCAGCAGGGCGTGCATGTTGTCGGCGTCGTAGTCGTCGCCGCCGCGCCGGCGCATGACCGCCAGGACGATGCCCCCCAGCAGCACGAGCGCGACGATCACATGCACGGCCAGGAGCAGGAAGGTCGGCGGCGGACCCCAGTGACGGCTGCCGGGCGGGAGCAACTTGGCGAGCTCGGTCTCCTTGGCGACCGGGTCGACCGACAGGATCACCGAGGCGATGACGGTGAAGGCGATGCCCAGCAGCCATGAGCCGAACCTGGCCGCGCCCTTGCGCGCCAGCAACTGGATGACCCCGACGGCCAGCCACAGGGGTGCCAGAAGAGAACCGGTCAGCTGATAAATGCGGAATGTTCCGGCCCCAAATCCGGCCAGATGACCAGTGGCGATTACTCCGAGTGACACGGCCAGCGACGCCGTCGTGATGCTCCAGGCGATCAGCCAACCCTTGGGCTCACTGCGGAGACGGCTGATGAGCGCGACGGTGGCGATGACCGCCAGCAAGGCACCCGCAAAGGCGATGACAGCGACGAGGACTTCCATGGTGTCTCCAATGCTGCCGGACATTACCCCCCAACCGGTAGCCGAATCAGCAGTCAGCTCACCGGACCAGCCCCGAACGACCGGCCCCACACCGTATCCGGCGATTACCCCTAGTAACGACGTTTCAAAGTAGATTGTGGATTTTCCTGTTGATTTCTAGAGTGATCGAGCACGCCGTACCCCCTTCCCCTCAGGGATACCGGATGCCAGAAACGTGGCCGCTCGCCGGGCACCTCCCCACAACCGCCGCGGCGGTCCAGTCTGTCCGCGGCAACGAACTCGCCGCACACGAGGACACCTCGGATGACCTCCGCAGGCTCGTTCTGCGTGCCAAGACAGGAGACACGGAGGCGTTCGGCACGCTCTACGACCGCTACCTCGCCCTGGTCTACCGCTATGTCTACTTCAGGGTCGGATCCCATCCGCTGGCGGAGGACCTCACGAGCGAGACCTTCCTCCGCGCGCTCCGCCGGATCACCGATTTCACCTGGCAGGGACGTGATTTCGGGGCCTGGCTCGTGACCATCGCCAGGAACCTGGTGGCCGACCACTTCAAGTCGGGCAGGTACCGCCTGGAGGTCTCGACGGCCGAGGTGATCGACACTCCGCTCGACGGCCGGCACATCCCGGAGAACGCCGTCGTCGCCGCGATGGTCAACGACCGGGTCCTCAGCGCCGTCCGGGACCTCGGGCCCGAGCAGCAGGAGTGCGTGGTGCTGCGTTTCCTGCACGGCATGTCGCTCGCGGAGACCGCGCTCATCATGGGCAAGAAGAGCGGCGCGATCAAGGCCCTGCAGTTCCGGGCGATCCGGGCACTGGGCCGCGCCCTCCCGGCCGACCTCGGGTGACCGCGCCCTCCCCGGCCGACCTCGGGTGACCGCGCCCTCCCCGGCTGGTCGTACCCGCGGTTGAACACGGTTCCGTAATCCGTTTCGGACCCGCCGTCCGGCCGTCGTCCCGGCTCCCGCGCCCACCATGCCGGCGGCCGCCCGTCGCGTAACCTGACGTGGCACGTCGTCGTTAGGCATGTGACACCGACAGATGCATGAGCTGGGGGCGGCAGGGAGCGTTCATGGGTAAGTGGCTGCCCGGAATCTCGCGGAGATCGCAGGCGCGCATCCAGAGTCGCGTCGCGCGTCTCGGTACCCGTATGGCAGCCGGTCCCCGTCCCGAGTTCCGCGCCCGGTTACGTGAGCAGCTCATGCAGGAGGCCGCCGCCCCGGTCGCCACCCTCCCGGAGCCGCCGCCCGCCCGCTCCCGGCGAAGGCGCCGCGCGAGCCTGTTCCCGCACCTGCTGAGCGCCGTCCTGGTGGCCTCGATGATCGTCTCGGGCGTCTGGACCTACCAGGCGATGCCCGGCGACACCTTCTACCCGCTCAAACGCGCCGCCGAGAGCACGCTCTTCCACCTGAGCACCGACGACGCCCAGCGGGCCGGCCGGTCCTTCGGGTACGCGGAGACCCGTGCCCACGAGGTCGAGCAACTCCTGGGCTCCGGCGGGCGTGAGGACATGATCGGAGAGACCCTCCAGGACATGGAGGACACCACCCGCTCCGCGGTGACCTCCCTCGCCCGGGTACGGCGCCGCGACGCCGCGAGCACCAAACAGCTCAAGCGCTTCGTCCAGAAGCAACGCCACCAGATCGCGGGAATGATCCCTAAAATGGACGCAGAGGACCAGCGCAGGGCCAACGGTTACCTCAACTACATCGAGGGCCTGGCCCCGCCGGATTAGCCCGGCCCGGCGGCCCCGCGCGATGTCACGCGAGGGTTAGACGTCACATTCCGCTAACACAGCGTCTACCGATCCCACCCCCCTGTCCCGGTTAAGCTGAGGTGCTATGAGGCGGCTACTACGACGGCGGAGCGAAGCGCAGAAGGCCGGAGAGGTGGCGGCCGCCGCCGCCGTCGCGATGCCGATGGCCGAGCCCGATCCGGTGGCCGCCGCGTTCTTCGACGTCGACAACACCATGATGCGCGGTGCCTCCATCTACCACTTCGCCCGTGGTCTCGCCTCGCGCGGCCTGTTCACCACCAAGGACCTGTTCAGGTTCGCGGTCGGGCAGGTGGCCTTCCGCGTCCGCGGTGACGAGAACCCCGAGCACATCGCCGAGGCCCGGGAGACCGCGCTGGCCTTCGTGGCGGGCAACAAGGTCGAGGAGATCGTCCGGCTCGGTGAGGAAATCTACGACGAGGTGATGGCCGACCGCATCTGGGCCGGCACCCGCGCCCTCGCACAGGCTCACCTCGACGCCGGCCAGCGGGTCTGGCTGGTCACCGCCACCCCGGTGGAGCTCGCCCGTGTGATCGCCCAGCGCCTCGGTCTGACCGGCGCCCTGGGCACCGTCGCGGAGACCGAGAACGGCGTCTACACCGGCCGGCTGGTCGGCGACCTGCTCCACGGCCCCGCCAAGGCCGAGGCCGTCCGGGCCCTGGCCCGCAGGGAGGGGCTCGACCTGACCCGCTGCTCGGCCTACAGCGACTCGGCCAACGACCTGCCGCTGCTCTCCCTGGTCGGCCGGGCCACCGCGATCAACCCTGACTCCGAGTTGCGCGACTACGCCCGCGAGCACAACTGGGAGATCAAGGACTTCCGCACCGGCCGCAAGGCGACAATGATCGGCCTGCCCATCGCCGCGGGCGCCGGGGCCGTCGCGGGCGGCGTCGCCGCCGCCATCGCGCTGCGCCGCCACTACCGCTCCGGCTGACCCGGACGCACCCCGCTCCGTCTCGCTCCGGGACGCGCCCGGCCGCTCCGGCCCTGGTCCGTCCGGCCGCCGCCACCGTTACGGCCGCGCGACCGCCCCGGCCGGTGTCGCCCCGGCTCCAGCCCTGGCCCGTACGGCCGCCGCTACCGTTGCGGCGAGGCCGTCACGCGCGCGGCGGCCCGATCGAGGAGGTCGGACAGCGCCCGGTTGACGGCTTCGGGACGCTCCAGGCCGATCATGTGTCCGGCCTCCGGGAGCACCACGAGCCTGGCTCCGGGCAGGGCCTCGGCGATGCGGCGGCTGTGCGCCGGCGGCGTGAGGCGGTCGCGGTCGCCCACCATGATGAGCGTCTCCACCTCGGCGAGCGCGGCCAGCGCGGCCAGCTTGTCGTGAACGAGGAAGTCGCGGAAGAACCCGACCATCACCTCCGTCGAGGTGGCCACGACCATGTCGTTGACGAAGCGCACGTGGTGGTGGCGCGCGCGGGGGCCGAAGGCGACGTAACGGGTCACCGGCAGGTTGGTGCGCGACGTGAGCGCGGCGCTGCGGTCGATGAGCGCCCCCCGGGCCAGCATCCGCTCGAACACGATGGGCGTGACGCGGGGGGCGAGCCTCCCGATCGGACCGGGCAGCCCGAACGTGCTGTCGCGCAACCGCCCCGACGACGTGCTCAGCAGCGCCACGCCCGCCACGCGGGCGGTGAGCGTCTCCGGATGCCGCGCCGCGAACGCCATGATCGTCATGCCGCCCATGGAGTGGCCGACGAGGACCACCGGCAGTCCCTCGGGCACGGTGGCCTCGATCACCGCGGCGAGGTCGTCACCGAGCCGGTCGATCGTGCAGGTGTCGACGGTTCCCGCCGAGGAGGCGCCGTGCCCGCGCTGGTCGTAGAAGATCAAGGTGGCCCGGCCGGCGAGCGCCTCGCGCTGGAAGTGCCAGCAGTGCCGGTTCATCACCCAGCCGTGCGTGAAGACCACGGCCAGTTCGGGCGCCTCGGCCTCCTCGACGTCGACCGCGAGCCGTACACCGTCGTCGGTGACGACCGTGACCGCCCGCCCGTGGTGCCCGCCGAGCACCACCCCGGCGTTCGCCCTGCGCCGCCGCGCGGCGACGCCCAGCGCCGCGCCCACCGCCAGCCCGGCGACGGCGGCCCCTCTCGCGGTACGGCCTGCGCCCATGAACACTCCCCACATTCGTGAGACGCGATGTCGAGCACACCATACCGACCGGGGGCACCCCTCGTTAGACAGGATGCCTAATAAAAAACGGGCCTGTTTGCGCGGACAGCGCGGAACCACGCGGTGCGCGACTCACCCGGCCCGAAGGGCGGAACGGGCGCGCACCCATCGGAGGGGTCCGGGGAGCGGAACGCGCGCGGGACGGGAGAACCCCGGGGAGCCGGAGCCCGGAACGACGGACCGGTCAGAAGAACGGTGGGAAGGCGTGGCCGCGCCGGAGGCGGAGTTCGTCCAGCCGGCCCTGGATGACCTCCCGCACCTGGTCGGTGAGGTTGAAGACCAGCATGGGGTCGTCGGCGTCATCCGGGTCGAACTCGTCGGTGCGGATCGGCTCGCCGAAGCCGATCATCCACTTGGAGGGCAGCGGCACCAGCCCGAGCGGTCCGAGCCAGGGGAAGAGTGGCGTGATCGGCAGGTACGGCAGACCGAGGGCCCGTGCCAGGAAGCGCAGGTCACCGATCTTGGGATAGATCTCCTCGGCGCCCACAATGGCGCAGGGCACGATCGGCACGCCGGCGCGGATGGCGGAGGCAACGAAACCGCCGCGGCCGAAGCGTTGCAGCCGGTAGCGCTCGGAGAACGGTTTGCCGACGCCCTTGAAACCCTCGGGGAAGACCCCGACGAGCTCCCCCTTCCGGAGCAGCCGGTCGGCGTCCTCCCGGCAGGCGAGGGTGTGACCGCTCTTGCGGGACAGGTGCCCGAGCACCGGGAGGCGGTAGACCAGGTCGGCGCCCAGGAGGCGGAGCGCCCGGCGCCCGGGATGGTCGTCGTGCAGGGCCACCTGGAGCATGAGCCCGTCGAACGGGAGCGTGCCCGAGTGGTTGGCCACGATCAGGGCCCCCGAATCGCCCGGCACGTTGTGCATGCCGACGGTCTCGACACGGAACCAGTGCCGGTAGAGCGGGCGGATGAGCTCCAGCAGCACCTTGTCGGTCAGCTCGGGATCGAACCCGAACTCGTCGACCTCATACTCGCCGGCGATACGGCGCCGCAGGAAGGCCAGCAGCTCGGCGAGCCTCCGGTCACCGTCATCGGGGCCGGCGACGTCACCGGCGCCCGCCTCAGGACCGGTTCCGGCGCCGGCGCCCGTCTCAGGACCGGTTCCGGCGCCGGCGCCCGTCTCAGGACCGGTTCCGGCATCGGGACCGCCGGAACAGACGCCGGCCGGGCGGGCCTCGTCCGGGAGCGCGCCACCGGGCTCGCGGCGGGCCGGGGCGTGCGAGGACCGGGCGCGGCTGATGGGGATCACTTCGGCGCCCTCGGGCTCGCCGGCCGTCTCGCTCACCTCGTCACCGCCTGGGAAAGCATGTCCATCATGGCCGCGGGGAGCCCACCGGCCAGGTCCCGCGCGTGGACGAAGTCCTCGAACGCGGCGGCGGTGGAGAACTTCGGCCGCCAGCCGAGGGCCGCGGCCAGCCGGGTGGTGTCGACCACGCGGCCGTGGCACATCAGGCGGAACTGCTCGGGAGAGTAGTCGGCCACCCCGATGCCCCGGACGAACTCGCCCATGAAGCGGAAGACCGGGGAGGGCACCGGCATCGGGAGCAGGCCCGCCCGGTGGGCGCACTGCGACAGCAGCAGCACACCGTCCCCGGCCACGTTGAACGTGCCGGGGTGGTCCTCCAGCGCCATCCGCCGGAGCGCTTCGACCGCGTCGTCCTCATGGATGAACTGCAGCCGGGGGTCGAAGCCGAGCACGGTCGGCAGGACAGGCTGGGTGAAATAGCGCGTCAGCGGCGAGTCGACGCCCGGTCCCATGAAGTTGGCGAACCTGAGCGTCGACACGACCACGTCGCGACGCCGCCTGGCGAAGCCCCGGACGTAACCCTCCACCTCGGAGGCGTCCTTGGCGTAGCCGTGGCCGGGCGGCTCGGCGGGCTCGGCGTCCTCGGTGAAGACCGCGGGGTCGCGCGCGGAGGACCCGTACACCGCGGTGGTGGAACGCACCACGACGCGGCGGACGGTTGCGGACCGCTGGCAGGCTGCCAGCAACTGCATGGTGCCGATGACGTTGTGCTCTTTCATGAGCGGCCGGCCCCCACTCCGGGGAGGAGTGCTCACCAGGCTCATGTGGACGACGATGTCGATGTCGGCGGCCGCGATCACCTTGGCGATGTCGGGGCTGCGCAGATCGACGCGGACGAACTCCGTCCGGCCGAGAGGCACGCCGCCGTCACGTGACAGCGAGGGCGGCGGCACCGTGTCTACTCCGATGACCCGGTCGATGTCCGGGTCGGCCGCGAGAACGCTCGCCACTCGGGCGCCGATGGGGCGCGAGACCCCGGTGACAAGCACGGTGTGGGTCATCGGCGCCTCGCAGATCCGCGCTTCTACTTCTTGTTACGCCGCTGGATGCGGGTCTTCTTGAGAAGCTTGCGGTGCTTCTTCTTCGCCATGCGCTTGCGGCGCTTCTTGATCACAGAGCCCACGGGACCCCCAGGTAGCTGGTAGCCGAGATTGCCGAACCGGTACGCGAACGCACACCGGCACAACAGACTACCGGCGATCCGCGGTGGATCGCCCCCGGGGGCACCCCGGGCACGCGAACTCACGACGTGTCGACCACGTCGCTACCTCAGCGAAGCGGGAACCCTGCACATACCGGTCAGACCGGAAGTGACACACCGGCCAGGCCGGAAGGAGCAGGACCGGCCCGTGGGCCGCCCGACGCTCCTCGCTCGCCTCGCGGCCGGGCCGTTCGCACCGGCCGCAGGGTCACCGTGTCGGGTCCCCCCCGCTTCAACCTGCCTCGATGTAGGCATCCCTGAGATAGTCGTGCACCGCCTGCTCCGGCACCCGGAAGGATCGGCCGACCCGGATGGCCGGCAGCTCGCCCGAATGCACGAGTCGGTACACCGTCATCTTGGACACCCTCATGACCGTGGCCACCTCGGCCACCGTCAGGAACTTCACCTCGCTGAGAGGTCTTTCGCCTGCACCCATCGGACGCCTCTTCCGCACGTGTATCCGGGTTATCCCCACTGGTGCCATTGCTCACGCACGTGTACTGCTGTCAGCGTAAGTCGGGACTCCGGGTGCGCAAACCCCCCACTTTCTCAGCCCTGGGAGCCCCATGTCAGCAAAACAGACGTAATCGCTGGCCAGCAGCCGAACCGTGCCCCTCGCTCTGATCTTGGAACGGACCAACTTTCTCCTATTAGAGTCGCCCACAAACTCCAAAAAGTTGGCAAACGGTCGGCGAGGTCCCTGGAATGCAGGCGCGAAATACCGGTATAGGGACGTCCCAAATCACGCACCCCTCGCCTCAGAGGGCTCGCACGACCCTCTCGACCAAGTGGTTCGTCAACGGTGCGTAATATCTGGGCAGCACATTGTCATCAAGCGGAACGGTCACCGCGATCTTGCCCTCGGCCTCGCCGACGAAGAGCGCCGGGTCGTTGCAGTCGGCGAACCCGACCGTGAGGATCCCCGCCTCCCCCGCGGCCCCGGCCCATCCGTGGTCGGCGATCACGAGGTCGGGGCGTTCGTCGCCGAGTTCCTCGAGCATGGCCCGCATCGGGGCCGGGTCGTGGGTGTGGACGAAGGAGCCCCGGTCGTCGAGCATCGCGACGTCGTCCATGTAGCGGATCTTGCGCTTGCGGCCGAACCCGGTGCCCCAGTAGGACCAGCCTTCGGCCGGGCTCATCAGGGTCGCCCCGCGCTCCGCGACCAGCCGCGCCAGGGTCATGTGGATGGTGAGGAGGCCGGTGGGGTGTCCGGTGGCGAACAGGATCCTGGGGTTCTCCTTCGAGAGCACGCCGGCGATGACGTCGCCCATCTTCTCGACCGCCTCGATCGTGCGGTCGGGGTCGATGGTGTCCTGGCCCTCCCGGTGCTCGGGGTCGGCCACCACCCCGGCCGCCTTGGCCATCAGCTCAAGGATGTCCCGGTACGACCAGGCGCCCTCCAGGGACAGCCCGAACATGTAATGGGGATCCCGGTTGGCCAGCGACCGGTAGTGGTCCAGGTTGTTCTCGCGGCTGGTCGCCACATCACCGGCGATCCCGGTGCGTATCAGGTGTTCACGGAGCTCAACGTGCGTCATCGGTTCCTCAGTGCGGTCCGGCGTGCTTCGCGACACGGTCCGCCGCGGTCCGGGAGCTCGCGTCACGGGAGGGGGACGAGCCCGTGGAAGGGGAAGACAGCGTTCCTCGTCGCCATGATGGCCCGATCGATCGGGTCCGCTGGATCATAACCATCGGAAAAATCGCTAAATTCCGGATCTCTACCATCGGTCAGCGTGAGCGGCGCCGTCTGCCGGGTCCGCTCCTTGACGAACCGGCGCCACGCCTCCGGGGTGGGGGTCGCGGGATCGAGCGGGCGCCCCGCGACCTCGGCGATCAGGTGGGTCCACGCCCGGGGCACGACCTGCACCAGCTCGTACCCTCCGCCGCCGGTGGCGATCCAGCGCCCGCCCGCGGTCTCGTGGGCCAGCTCGTGCAGGGCCGCGTACGCGACACGCTGGCCGTCGAGGCTGAGCATCAGATTGGCGAGCGGGTCGAGGGCGTGGCTGTCGCAGCCGTGCTGGGTGACGAGGATCTCCGGGGCGAACTCCCGCAGCAGTGGCGGCACCACCGCGTGGAAGGCGCGCAACCAGCCGCTGTCCCCGCATCCGGCGGGCAGGGCCACGTTGACCGCGGTGCCCTCCGCGCCGCGCTCGTCGGGGAAGCCCGTACCGGGGAAGAGCGTGCGGGGGCTCTCGTGGAGGCTGATGGTCAGCACCCGGGGATCGTCGTAGAACAGCGACTGCACCCCGTCGCCGTGGTGGACGTCCACGTCCACGTAGGCGACCCGGGAGGCACCCTGGGTCAGCAGCCAGGCGATCGCCGCCCCCGGGTCGTTGTAGACGCAGAATCCGCTCGCCGTGGCGGCCATCGCGTGGTGCAGGCCGCCCGCCACGTTGACCGCGTGCTCGACCTCGCCCGTCCACACCGCGCGGGCGGCGGCCAGGGTGGCGCCGGTGATCAGCGCGGACGCCTCGTGGACGCCGGTGAACGCGGGGTTGTCCGTCGTGCCGAGCCCGTAGGCGATGTCGGGCCGCCCGGTGGCGGAGACCCGCTTGACGGCCTCGATGTAGTCACGCTTGTGGACGAGGGCCAGCTCGTCGTCGGTGGCGGGCGCGCAGCCGCCGATCTCGACCGCGTCGAGCACACCGAGCTCCCTGGCCAGAGCCATGGTCAGCTCGACCCGGACCGGCGCGAGCGGGTGCCCGGGACCGAAGTCGTACGAGGTGAGCGCATCGTCCCAGACAACCCGCGCGGATCGGCTCATGCGCACTCCCTGTCCGGTTGTGACGCCGCGCGTCACGGCTCGATCTTCTGCCCCGGCCCGACGTTACCGCACGACTACAGCGGGGGGTTTACCGAACCGTCTCGGAGGGGGCGGCCGTTTTCACCTGAGCGAAATATCATGACTTATTGCTGTTAAGGGGCCGCTCTTTGTCAGGGTACGGCGCGGTTCCCTGTCAGGGTACGGCGCGGCCGACCGGACCGGCCGATCGCCCCGCCCCGTGGCGGCCGCCCCGGCCGGACCAACGGCGCGATCGACCCGCCGACGACGGTTCCCGCGCCGGACCGACATGGCGGGCCGCACGCGGACGCGCCGGGCCGCTCACCGACCGGCGCCGAGCCCGGTGGGACGCACGGCAGCCTCCCCGGAACGGGGGACGTCACCCGCCGGCGAGCTGGCGCCCCCGGTCTCGGGCGGCCTCGATGGCGGCCAGGAAGGCGGCGCGGACGCTGTGGCGCTCCAGCTCGGCGATGGCCGCGATGGTGGTGCCGCCCGGAGAGGTGACCGCCTCACGCAGGATCACCGGGTGCTCGCCGGAGTCACGGAGCATGATCGCGGCACCGACGATCGACTGGGTGACCATGTCGAGCGCGGCGGCGCGAGGCATGCCGAGCAGGATGCCCGCGTCGACCATGGCCTCGACGAGGTAGAAGAAGTAGGCGGGACCGCTGCCCGACAGGGCGGTGGCGGCGTCCTGCTGCGACTCGGGAATGCGCAGCACCTTGCCGACCGGGCTGAGCAGGTCCTCGGTGCGCTTGAGGTGCTCCTCTCCGGCGTGCGCGCCCGCCGAGATCACGCTCATCGCCTCGTCCACCAGGACCGGCGTGTTGGACATGACCCGGACCACCGGGATGTCGCCGCCGAGCCGCGACTCGACGAACGCGGTCGTGATGCCCGCGGCCACCGAGATGACCAGCCGGTCGGCGGGGATGTGCGGCGCGATCTCGTCGAGCAGCTTCCCCATGTCCTGCGGCTTGACCGCGAGGATGATCGTGTCGGCGCTCTTGGCGGCCTCGGCGTTGGAGGCCACCCGCACGCCGTAGCGCTCCGCGAGGGCCTGACCGCGCTCGGCGCGCCGCGCGGTCACCAGCACGTCGCCCGGCTTGAACCCGGCCCGGAGCAGGCCGGACAGCAGGGCCTCACCCATCTTGCCGGTTCCAAGAATCGCGATCATGTGACACCTCGAAATCAGGGGTGGAAGCTTTCCGCAGCCTATCGGCCCCATACCCCAGGTGAACCATCCAGAGCACCACGCGATAGACGCCCACTGGCGCGCAGAACCGCGACACAGGCACGGAATGACGCCTTCTCGTGATCTCCTATCTGGCCGACACATCCGCCCTATGGCACCTCCTGCGCACCCCGGAGACCCAGGAGGCGTGGTCTGACCGGATCGCCTCTGGCGCTCTGAGCATCTGCGAGCCGACAAGAACCGAGTTCCTGTACTCCGCGACCGGCCCGGCCCACCGTGACGAACTGGAAACAGAGCTCAACGCTCTCTGCCGACTGGCGCCTGTTCCCAAGTCCGCCTGGCGCTGGGTGGAGAACGCGCAATACAAGCTCACTCAGAAAGGCCGGCACCGCTCCGCGGGAGCGATCGACCTCCTGCTGTGCGCGACGGCCGTGCACCACGGGTTGACCGTGCTGCACGTCGACGACGACTTCGTCACCGTCTCGGCGGTCATGACCGAGGTCCTGCAGCGCGACACCAGGATTCCCTGAACCTTCCCGGGCCCCGGTCCGTTTCAGGGATATGCGTATGATCGCGACCCCCATCCTCGCCGGAAGCCTGCTGATGGTCCTGGGCTGCGGCACCACGCCCGACACCGCGGCCACCGCCGACGGCCCCTCCCGCCCGGTGAGCCACACCGTGCCCTCCACGCCGGCCGCTCCCCAGGCCGACCCCACGGGCGGCGCCCCCAAGCCGACCAGGCCCGAGGGCGGTACCGAGAACCCCCGCAAGGTCGGGTGGCTGACGGCGACCCCGTCCAAGGACGGCCGGAGCCTGCGGGTCGTCTGGTGGTCCGGGGTGGAGCCGTGCAACGTGCTCGACCGGGTCACCGTGCGGGAGACCGCCCGGAAGGTCACCGTCACCCTCTGGGAGGGCCCGAGCGCCAAGGTCCAGAACGTGGCCTGCATCGAGATCGCCATCAAGAAGGTGACGACGGTCAAGCTCAAGAAGCCCCTCGGTAACCGGAAGGTCGTCGACGGCGCCAGGACCTGACGGCCGGCACGGCTGCCGTCGCGTGGCGGGAGCCGTACCGGAGGGGATCACGGAATGGCGGGATCCTCCCGGCAGCCCTCGGGGACCTCGGGCCGCCGGTCGGTCCAGCCCTGTTCGAGGAAGACCGTGTAGCTCACCAGGGTGCCCTTCGCCACATCGGGAAGGTCGTGCAGCGCGGTGTTCCGGAGGGCGAGCATCCGCCCGGTCCGCCGGTCCAGGATGAGCTGCCAGTCGGTGGACACCGGGTCGCCGCCCACCCGCGCGCTCAGCGGCCCGTCCGTCTTGCCGATCCTGACCCCGAGCCCGGTGCGGCCGAGCGGATCGGCCGTCTCCCCCAGCACCTCGGTCCCCGGCAACTCCGCCAGCATCCGGAGCACCGCCGCCTGGAGTTCCGGCCTGGCGGGAAGCTGCAGCAGCCAGGCGCCCACCAGACTCTGGGTCCTCTCGAACGACCCGGCGGCGACGCCGTCCCGTACCTGCCGGTCGTGGAGACCGCGGACATACTCCCGCAGGGCGTCCGGGTCCGTGGGGAAGAGATCCAGGTCGGCGAGAGTCAGGGCGCCGTTCCACGTACCGTCCCTGATCGCTCCGGGCTCGGCCTTCCAGGCGTACCTGCACTCCCCCGGTGCCGCGGCGACCACGACCGGCTCGCATTTCCCGCCGGGAAGGCATTCCGCTGCGTACCGCCACTCCGCGGGAGCACCTTCCGCGCGCCACCCGTCCTCATCCCGCGGCCGGGCCGGACGGCCCCGGGTCTGGGTGCGGACGAGAGCCGAGGCTCCGGCATCACGGGGACGCCAGGTGGTCCTCTCGGCGGTGACGTAGATGAGGTACGGCTCGGCACCCTCGATCAGCGGACGCCGGAGGGACCCGCCGACGACGTTCTCCGTGGACCGGGAATGCTTTCACGCGCCCGAGGGTTGAGCCGAATAGACTCAAGTCGTTTGACAAACGTCACGCGAGGTTCCAGTATGAGTCGCACAGACTCAACTTTGACTACAAGGACGTACTCATGGCACGTGCGGTAGGTATCGACCTGGGGACGACCAACTCCGTCGTCTCGATCCTCGAAGGCGGTGAGCCCACCGTCATCGCCAACGCGCAGGGCTCGCGGACCACGCCGTCCGTGGTCGCCTTCGCGAAGAACGGCGAGGTCCTCGTCGGCGAGGTCGCCAAGCGACAGGCCGTCACCAACGTGGACCGGACGATCCGCTCGGTCAAGCGCGAGATGGGCACCAACTGGTCCGTCGAGATCGACGGCAAGAAGTTCTCCCCGCAGCAGATCAGCGCCTTCGTGCTCCAGAAGCTCAAGCAGGACGCCGAGGCGTACCTGGGCGAGAAGATCACCGACGCCGTGATCACCGTTCCCGCCTACTTCAACGACGCCCAGCGCCAGGCCACCAAGGAGGCCGGCACCATCGCGGGCCTCAACGTGCTGCGCATCATCAACGAGCCCACCGCCGCGGCGCTCGCCTACGGCCTCGACAAGGACAAGGACCAGACCATCCTGGTCTTCGACCTCGGTGGCGGCACCTTCGACGTGTCCCTGCTCGACGTCGGCCAGGAAGACGGCCACGGCTTCGTCGAGGTGAAGGCCACCAGCGGTGACAACCACCTCGGTGGCGACGACTGGGACCAGCGCGTCGTCGACGAGCTGGCCAACAGGTTCAAGAACGCCCACGGCGTCGACCTGACCAAGGACAAGATGGCCCTCCAGCGCCTGCGCGAGGCCGCGGAGAAGGCCAAGATCGAGCTCTCCAGCCAGTCGGAGACCACGATCAACCTGCCCTACATCACCGCCTCCGCCGAGGGCCCGCTGCACCTCGACGAGAAGCTGACCCGCGCCGAGTTCCAGCGGCTCACCGCCGACCTGCTGGAGCGCTGCAAGGGCCCGTTCCACCAGGTCATCAAGGACGCCGGCATCAAGGTCTCCGACATCGCGCACGTCGTGCTCGTCGGCGGCTCGACCCGCATGCCCGCGGTGACCGACCTGGTCAAGGAGCTCACCGGCGGCAAGGAGCCCAACAAGGGCGTGAACCCGGACGAGGTCGTCGCCATCGGCGCCGCCCTGCAGGCCGGCGTGCTCAAGGGCGAGGTCAAGGACGTCCTGCTGCTCGACGTGACCCCTCTCTCGCTCGGCATCGAGACCAAGGGCGGGATCTTCACGAAGATCATCGAGCGCAACACCACGATCCCGACCAAGCGCTCGGAGGTCTTCACCACGGCCGAGGACAACCAGCCGTCGGTGCAGATCCAGGTCTACCAGGGCGAGCGCGAGATCGCGGCGTACAACAAGAAGCTGGCCACCTTCGAGCTGACCGGCATCGCCCCGGCGCCGCGCGGCATCCCGCAGATCGAGGTCACCTTCGACATCGACGCCAACGGCATCGTCAACGTCTCCGCCAAGGACCTCGGCACCGGCAAGGAGCAGACGATGACGATCACCGGCGGCTCCGCGCTGCCGAAGGACGACATCGAGCGCATGATGCGCGAGGCCGAGTCCTACGCCGAAGAGGACAAGAAGCGCCGCGAAGAGGCCGAGACGCGCAACAACGCCGACTCGCTCGTCTACCAGACCGAGAAGTTCCTCAACGAGAACGGCGACAAGATCCCGGACGACATCAAGACCGAGGTCAACGACGCCGTCTCCGAGCTGAAGAAGACTCTGGAGGGCACCGACTCGGCCGCGATCCGCGCCTCCGCGGAGAAGCTCGCCACGGTCAGCCAGAAGATGGGCTCGGCCATCTACGCCCAGTCGCAGGCGTCCGAGGCCCCGACCGGCGCCCCGCAGGGTGACGCCGCGGGCGAGCGCAAGGACGACGACGTGGTCGAGGCCGAGATCGTCGACGAAGAGCCGAAGCGCGACGGCGGCAAGTGACGTTCGGAAAGCCGAGGGGAGCACCAGCGTGAGCACGCGCGAGAACGGTTCCGGGGAGGAGCCGGTGATCCGCGACAACCGAAAGATAGACCCGGAGACGGGGCAGGCACGCGAGGCGAGCCCGTCGGACGCGCAAGGGCAGGCGACCAGGGGGCAGGACGAGCAGTCCTCCTCCCTGGCCTCCGACCTCGCATCGATCGAACTGGCCACCCAGCTCGCGGAGCGCACCGCGGACCTGCAGCGTCTTCAGGCCGAGTATTCCAACTACCGCAAGCGCGTCGAGCGGGACCGGGCGACGGTCAAGGAGCAGGCGGTGGCCGGCGTGCTGGCCGAGCTGCTGCCGGTCCTCGACGACATCGGCCGGGCCCGCGAGCACGGCGAGCTCACCGGCGGCTTCGCCAAGGTGAGCGAGTCGCTGGAGGCGGTCACCGGCAAGCTGGGGCTGAGCACCTTCGGCACCAAGGGCGAGCCGTTCGACCCGACGGTGCACGAGGCGCTGCTGCACAGCTACTCCGCCGACGTCACCGAGCCGACCTGCGTGGAGATCCTGCAGCCCGGTTACCGGATCGGCGAGCGGGTGCTCCGTCCCGCCAGGGTCTCGGTCGCCGAGCCCGAGGAGCCCGCCGCGCCGGCCACGTCCGACACGGACGAAAACTGACACCCCCCATATCTGATCTCTCTGAGAAGGAACATAGATGAGCACCAAGGACTACCTGGAGAAGGACTACTACGCCGTCCTTGGTGTGCCCAAGACCGCCACGGCCGAGGAGATCAAGAAGGCGTACCGGAAGCTGGCCAGGCAGCACCACCCCGACGCCAACCCCGGAAGCTCGGCGGACTCCGAGAGCACCGCCAAGTTCAAGGAGGTCTCCGAGGCCTACAACGTCCTGTCCGACACCAAGCGCCGCAAGGAGTACGACGAGGCGCGGACGCTGTTCGGATCGGGGCTCGGCGGTTACGCGGGGGGCGGGGGGGCTCCCCGCGGCGGGTTCCCCTTCGACCTGGGGGACCTGTTCGGGGGCACCGGCCAGCAGGGTGCGGGAGACCGCATCGGCGACATCTTCGGCGGCCTGTTCAACCGGGGCGGCACGACCCGTCCCGGCGGGACGACCACCAGGGCGCGACGGGGCCAGGACGTCGAGTCGGAGGTCACGCTCTCCTTCTCCGAGGCGGTGGAGGGCACCACGGTCTCGCTCCGCCTGACCAGTTCCTCCGCCTGCGCGGCATGCAGTGGCACCGGCGCCAAGGCCGGCACCACCCCGCGTGTCTGCCCGACCTGTGAGGGCACCGGGGCGGCCAGCCGCAACCTGGGCAACTTCGCCTTCTCCGAGCCGTGCCGCGACTGCAAGGGCCGCGGCCTGCTGGTGGACGACCCGTGCCCGGTGTGCGACGGGAGCGGGCGGGGCAAGAGCACCCGCACGATCCAGGCGCGCATCCCGGCCGGCGTCGGCGACGGCCAGCGCATCAGGATCAAGGGCAAGGGCGCGCCCGGTGAGAACGGCGGCCCGGCCGGCGACCTGTACGTGCTGATCCACGTCAAGCCGCACCCGGTGTTCGGCAGGACGGGTGAGAACCTGACGATCACCGTTCCGGTCACCTTCACCGAGGCGGCGCTGGGCGCCGAGATCAAGGTGCCGATCCTGAAGGGCATGCCGGTCACGCTGCGCATCCCCGAGGGCACCCCGAACGGCCGCACCTTCCGGGTGCGGGGCAGGGGTGTGACCCGCAAGGACGGCACCAAGGGCGACCTGCTCGCCACGATCGAGGTCCTGGTGCCGCAGCGTCTGGAGGACAAGGCACGGGGAGCCCTTGAGGAGTTCCGCGACGCCACCGCGGGTGTCGACCCGCGGGCGGACCTCATCCAACAGGCCAGAAGCGAGTAGCCATGGACGCCAACTACTTCGATCTGTCGGACGACACTCCTGTATACGTCATCTCGGTGGCCGCCCAGCTGTCGGGTCTGCACCCGCAGACCCTGCGGCAGTACGACCGTCTCGGCCTGGTCAGTCCAGGCCGGTCGGCCGGGCGCGGCCGCCTGTACTCCACCCGCGACATCGTGATGCTCCGCGAGGTCCAGCGGCTCTCCCAGGAGGAGGGCATCAACCTCGCGGGCATCAAAAGGATCCTGACCCTGGAGAACGAGGCTCTGCGCCTGCGTGACGAGAACGAGCGCCTGCGCGCGGAGATGGCCATGATCCGTGCACTGATCCAGTACCAGCTGCCACCCGCCTGACTCTGCGAGACATCGGGGGGTGTCCACCACAGGGGAACACCGGCGACCGGACCGAGGGATTCTCGTCCGGAACACACCGGCGACCGCACCGAGAAGCGACCTGCGGACACACAGACGACTGTTTGAGGACCACTCGGACACACCGGCGACTGTTTGGGGATTGTTCGGGCACACCGGCGACTGTTTGGGCCCTTCGGGCACACCGGCGACCGGACCGAGGAGCGCGGGAGTCCGCGAGGGTGCGCCGGCGACGAGGGAAGGAGCCGGGTCAGAGCACCCGAGCCGCGACGCGCAGCGTCGCCGTGAACGCAGCGTCGCCACAGACACAGAGTGAGGCCACAAGCATGGATTACAAACTTACCCAGAAGAGCCAGGAGGCGGTGTCCTCCGCCATCCGGCGGGCGGCCGCCGAAGGCAACCCCGAGGTCGCCCCGGCTCACCTGTTCACCTCTTTGCTTGCGCTGTCGGGCAGCACCGCCGTGCCCCTGCTGGAGGCGGTGGGCGCCGACTGGAAGCAGCTGCGGACCGAGGCCGAGAAGCAGCTCGCGGCCCTGCCCAAGGCGCAGGGCGCCACGGTCAGCGCCCCGTCGAGCTCCCGGCAGTTGCTCACCGTGCTGAACACCGCGGCTCAGCGGGCCCGTCAGCTTGAGGACGACTACGTCTCGACCGAGCACCTCCTGGTCGGTCTCGCCGCCGACGGCGGTCCGATCGCCGAGTTGCTCAGGTCGCGCGGCGCCACCCCGAACGCGCTGCTCGACGCCTTCGAGAAGGTGCGCGGGCACGCCAGGGTGACCAGCGAGACCCCGGAGGACACCTACCAGGCGCTGGAGAAGTACGGGATCGATCTGACCGAGCGGGCGCGGGCGGGCAAGCTCGACCCCGTGATCGGCCGTGACTCGGAGATCCGGCGGGTCGTCCAGGTCCTCAGCCGCCGGACGAAGAACAACCCCGTCCTCATCGGCGAGCCCGGTGTCGGCAAGACCGCCGTGGTGGAGGGGCTGGCCCAGCGGATCGTCGCGGGTGACGTGCCCTCCAGCCTGCGCGACAAGCGTCTGATCGCGCTCGACCTCGGCGCGATGGTCGCCGGCGCCAAGTACCGCGGCGAGTTCGAGGAGCGCCTCAAGGCCGTCCTCAGCGAGATCAAGGAGAGCAACGGCCAGGTCGTCACCTTCATCGACGAGCTGCACACCATGGTCGGCGCCGGCGCCGCCGAGGGCGCGATGGACGCCGGCAACATGCTCAAGCCCATGCTGGCCCGCGGCGAGCTGCGGATGATCGGCGCGACCACGCTGGACGAGTACCGCGAGCGCATCGAGAAGGACCCCGCGCTGGAGCGCCGCTTCCAGCAGGTCTACGTGGGCGAGCCCAGCGTCGAGGACACCATCGCCATCCTGCGCGGCCTCAAGGGCCGCTACGAGGCGCACCACCAGGTCCAGATCGCCGACAGCGCGCTGGTGGCCGCCGCGGCGCTCTCCGACCGCTACATCACCTCCCGGTTCCTGCCGGACAAGGCGATCGACCTCGTCGACGAGGCGGCCTCCCGGCTCCGCATGGAGATCGACTCCCGTCCCGTGGAGATCGACCAGCTCCAGCGGAACGTCGACCGGATGAGGATGGAGGAGCTGGCGCTCGCCAAGGAGACCGACGAGGGCAGCATCCAGCGGCTGGAGCGGCTCCGCAAGGAGCTGGCCGACCGCCAGGAGGAGCTGAACGCGCTGGTCGGCCGCTGGGAGCAGGAGAAGGCGGGCCTCAACCGGGTCGGCGACCTGAAGAAGCAGATCGACGAGGTGCGCGGCGCCGCCGAGCGCGCGCAGCGCGACGGTGACTTCGAGGCCGCCTCGCGGCTGATGTACGCCGAGGTGCCGAAGCTGGAGGCCGAGCTCGCCGAGGCCAGCAAGGCCGCTCAGCCCGAGAACCCGATGGTCAAGGAGGAGGTCGGCTCCGACGACATCGCCCAGGTCATCTCCTCGTGGACCGGCATCCCCGCGGGGCGTCTGCTGGAGGGCGAGACCGCCAAGCTGCTGCGCATGGAGGAGGAGCTCGGCAAGCGGTTGATCGGTCAGAAGCAGGCCGTCCAGGCGGTCTCCGACGCGGTGCGCCGAGCCCGCGCGGGCATCTCCGACCCCGACCGGCCGACCGGCAGTTTCCTGTTCCTCGGCCCCACGGGTGTCGGCAAGACCGAGCTGGCCAAGGCACTGGCGGACTTCCTGTTCGACGACGAGCGGGCGATGGTCCGCATCGACATGAGCGAGTACGGCGAGAAGCACAGCGTCGCCCGCCTCGTGGGCGCCCCGCCCGGTTACGTGGGTTACGAGGAGGGCGGCCAGCTCACCGAGGCCGTGCGACGCAGGCCGTACACCGTGGTGCTGCTGGACGAGGTCGAGAAGGCCCACCCCGAGGTCTTCGACATCCTGCTCCAGGTGCTCGACGACGGGCGGCTGACCGACGGCCAGGGTCGCACGGTCGACTTCCGCAACACGATCCTGATCCTCACCTCCAACCTCGGCTCGCAGTTCCTCGTCGACCCGACCATGGGTAAGGACGAGCAGCGGACGGCCGTGATGAACGCGGTCAGGACCTCGTTCAAGCCGGAGTTCCTCAACCGGCTCGACGACGTCATCCTGTTCGACGCGCTCGGCACCGAGGAACTGTCCAGGATCGTGGACCTGCAGGTCGGTCACCTGGCCAGGCGCCTGGCGGACCGGCGGCTCACGCTGACCGTGACTCCGGCGGCACGCGACTGGCTGGCGCTGACGGGTTACGACCCGCTGTACGGCGCCCGGCCGCTGCGCCGCCTCGTGCAGTCGGCGATCGGTGACAAGCTGGCCAAGGAGGTGCTGTCCGGCCGGGTCCAGGACGGCGACGAGGTCCTCGTCGACATCGACGAGACGAGCGACTCGCTGGTGATCGGCCCGGTAAGGGCTTGACCACCATTGGGTTAAGCGGACCCCTGAGCAAGACCCCCCTGTTACGTTCGGCAGTCATCGGATTACCGAACGCAACAGGGGGACGTGCATGTCGAACACCTCACGGAACATCCGGGGGATCCTCGCCGTGGCGGCGCTCGCGGCCGGCACGGGCTGGACGATGATCGCTCCGGCCTCGGCGGGAGTCGTGCCCTGCGAGGGGCGAGGCACCCCGGAGGCGCTGGAGCGGTCCGAGACCGTGACCTCGATCTGCGAGAAGGCCGGTGGCGTCGGAGGCGGCGCGATCACCGACGGAACGAGCGTGATCACCGACGGAACGGGCGCGGTCGTCGGGAGGATGAGCGCTCAGGGCGACGGTGAGACGCCGTCCGCCGACCGGCTCGCGCGGATCGCCGGCTTGCCCGGACTCGCCCGGGCCTCCTCGGTGGCCGGCTTCACCGACGCCGGGGGCGTCGCCGCGGGCCATGGCTTCCGCACCCTGCCCTCCGGGCTGCCGGGTCTGTCCGGCTCCGGCGCGGCGAGGATGCTCCCGGGCACGCCGGCGGGGGCTCTCGGGGACGCGCTCCCGGGCATGCCGGAGAAAGCCGCGGACGCGCTCTCGGGCATGTCCGCGCCGGCGGTCGCCGCCGCCTCCACCGCCCGGTGGCCGGGCACCCTCGCCGAAATGCCGGACCTGCCCGGCATGCCGGGCACAACGGGCGCTCCGGGCTCACCGGGTGACGGTCTGAGCTGGCTGCGGCTGGAGGGCCCGGTGCCCCCGAGCCCGGACGGCGCGGCACCGCCGCCGGCCCCT